>USIL01000069.1:0-6728 GCA_900554655.1 uncultured Collinsella sp. | reverse complement strand
AGACGCGAGGGCGAGCCCTTGAAGTACCAGATGTGGCTGACCGGGGCGGCCAGCTCGATGTGGCCCATGCGCTCGCGGCGAACCTTGCTGCGCGTCACCTCGACGCCGCAGCGCTCGCAGACGATGCCCTTAAAGCGGATGCCCTTGTACTTGCCGCAGGAGCACTCCCAGTCCTTGGCGGGACCGAAGATCTTCTCGCAGAACAGGCCGTCCTTCTCGGGCTTGAGGGTACGGTAATTAATGGTCTCCGGCTTCTTGACCTCACCGTGCGACCAGGAACGGATCTGGTCGGCGGAGGCAAGGGAGATCTTTACCGAGTCAAAATCAGTAGCTTCGAAATCTGCCACAGTCAACTACTCCTTATCAGTGGTCGTGGCGGCGACAGCCTCGGGTGCCTCGGCGGTCTCGGAATCCTGGGCCTCGACGTCGGCGTCAACGCCGGCGAGCGCAGCCAGGTCGTCGAGAGCGGAGGTCTCCTCGGCGGTCACAGGGGCGGAGGCGTCCTCGTCGGCATCGTGCATGGGCTCGATGTCCAGTGCGAGGGAACGGATCTCCTTGACGAGAACCTTGAAGGACTCGGGGATACCCGGAACCGGGACGTTCTCGCCCTTGACGATGGACTCGTAGGTCTTGACGCGGCCCACGGTATCGTCGGACTTGACCGTGAGGATCTCCTGCAGGACGTTGGAAGCACCGTATGCGTACAGTGCCCAAACTTCCATCTCGCCGAAGCGCTGGCCGCCGAACTGAGCCTTGCCGCCCAGCGGTTGCTGGGTAACCAGGCTGTAAGGGCCGGTCGAACGGGCGTGGATCTTGTCGTCAACCATGTGGCCGAGCTTGAGGATGTAGGACGTACCCACGGTAATGGGCTCGCGGAACTCCTCGCCGGTGCGGCCGTCGAACAGGCGGGTCTTGCCGCGCTCGTCAAGCTGGGTGACAAACTCGGGGCGCATGTGATCGCCAAAGGCAGCGGTGGCCTTGTTGAGCATGTTCTTGTTGGCGCGACGGATGACCTCGGCGATCTCGTCCTCCTTGGCGCCGTCGAAGACGGGCGTCGAGACGAAGAACGGACCGGGGACATACTTGTCGGAGTCGGCATCCTCGGTATCCCAACCGCAGGCAGCAGCCCAGCCAAGGTGGCACTCGAGCAGCTGGCCGACGTTCATACGCGAAGGAACGCCCAGCGGGTTGAGGATAACGTCGATCGGGGTACCGTCAGCCATGTAGGGCATGTCCTCGACCGGCAGAACGTTACAGATAACACCCTTGTTGCCGTGGCGGCCGGCGATCTTATCGCCCTGCTGGATCTTACGACGCTGGGCGACGTAGACGCGCACCTGCTCGTTAACGCCGGGGGCCAGGTCGTCGCCGTTCTCGCGGCTAAAGCGGACGACGTCGATGACGCGGCCATAAGCGCCGTGAGGCATCTTAAGGGAGGTGTCGCGAACATCGTGAGCCTTGGCACCGAAGATGGCGCGCAGCAGGCGCTCCTCGGCGGTCAGAGCGCTCTCGCCCTTAGGCGTGACCTTGCCGACCAGGATGTCGCCAGGGCCGACCTCGGCGCCGATGCGGATGATGCCGTCCTCGTCGAGGTTGGCAAGCATGTCCTCGGAGAGGTTCGGGATCTCGCGAGTGATCTCCTCGGGACCGAGCTTGGTGTCGCGGGCGTCGATCTCGTGACGGGTGATATTGATGGTCGTCAGCAGGTCCTCGGCCACCAGGCGCTCAGACACGACGATACCGTCCTCGTAGTTGAAGCCTTCCCACGGCATGTATGCCACGGTGAGGTTCTGGCCCAGTGCGAGCTCGCCATGATCGGTCGAAGGACCGTCAGCCAGGGGCTCGCCCTGCTCAACGGTGTCACCGACGCGCACGAGCGGACGGTGGTTGATGCAGGTGGACTGGTTGGAGCGCTGGTACTTGGCCAGGTGATACTCGTCCATGCCGCCGGCATGCTTGACGATAATCTTGGAGGCGTCGGCATAGATGACCTCGCCGGCGTTCTTGGCCAGGGTGACCTCGCCGGAGTCCAGGGCGGCGCGACGCTCCATGCCGGTACCGACATAGGGAGCGGCAGGGTGAACCAGCGGCACGGCCTGACGCTGCATGTTGGCACCCATCAGCGTACGCTTGGCGTCGTCGTGCTCGAGGAACGGGATCAGCGTGGCTGCGACGGAGAGCATCTGACGCGGCGAGACGTCCATGTAGTCGACGTCCTCGACAGGCACGTCGGCGGGAGCGCCGAAGGAGCCGTCGAAGTCGCGGGTACGGGCGATCACGGTGTGCGGGCGGACAAGCTTGCCCTCGGCATCGGTCGTGATGAACTCGTTGGTCTTGGGATCGAGCGGCGTGTTAGCCGGCGCGATGACGTGCTTCTCTTCCTCGTCAGCGGTCATCCAGTCGATCTGGTCGGTGGCAACGCCGTTCTCGACGCGACGGAACGGAGCCTCGATGAAGCCGTACTCGTTGACGCGGGCGTAGAGGGCGAGCGAGCCGATCAGGCCGATGTTGGGGCCTTCGGGGGTCTCGATCGGGCACATGCGGCTGTAGTGCGAGTTGTGAACGTCGCGGACGGCCGTCGGCACGTTGGTGCGGCGGCTGGAGCCGGACTTGTGGCCGGCAAGACCGCCAGGGCCGAGTGCGGACAGGCGGCGCTTGTGGGTCAGACCGGTCAGGGGGTTCGCCTGGTCCATGAACTGCGAGAGCTGCGAGGAACCGAAGAACTCCTTGATGGAGGCCACGATCGGGCGGATGTTGATGAGCGACTGCGGGGTGATCTCGTCGATGTCCTGGGAGCTCATGCGCTCACGGACGACGCGCTCCATACGGCTCATGCCGATACGGAACTGGTTGGCGACGAGCTCGCCGACGGTGCGGATGCGGCGGTTGCCAAAGTGGTCGATGTCATCGACCTTGAAGCCCTGCTCGCCGGCAGCGAGGGACAGCAGGTAGCGCAGCGTCGCGACGATATCCTCGTCGGTGAGCACCGTGACCTCTTCCTCGGTGGTGAGGTTGAGCTTCTTGTTGACCTTGTAACGACCGACGCGGGCCAGATCGTAGCGCTGCGGGTTGAAGAGCAGGCCCTCGAGCAGGCTGCGGGAAGCGTCCACGGTGGGAGGCTCGCCCGGGCGCAGACGACGGTAGATCTCGATGAGGGCGTCCTCGCGAGTGAGGGCGGTGTCGCGCTCCAGGGTGCGCTTGATCACATCGGAGTTGCCGAGCAGCTCGATGATGTCATCGTTGGTGACGGCGATGCCAAGGGCGCGCAGGAACATCGTGGCGCTCTGCTTGCGCTTACGGTCGATGGAGACCATGAGCTGGTCGCGCTTGTCGACCTCAAACTCGAGCCAGGCACCGCGGGACGGGATGATCTGGGCCTTGTAGATCTGCTTGCCCGAATCCATCTCGGAGCTGTAGTACACGCCCGGGGAACGGACGAGCTGCGAGACGACGATACGCTCGGTACCGTTGATGATGAAGGTGCCCTGATCGGTCATCATGGGGAAGTCGCCCATAAAGACGAGCTGCTCCTTGATCTCGCCGGTCTCCTTGTTGGTGAGACGGACGTCGGTCAGAAGCGGGGCCTGATAGGTCATGTCCTTCTCGCGGCACTCCTCGACGGTGTGCGCGGGGTCGCCGAACTGATGCTCGCCGAAGGTAACCTCGAGAACATGGTTCTGGCTCTGGATGGGGCTGGATTCCTTGAACGCCTCACGAAGGCCCTCGTCCTTAAAACGCTCAAAGGATTCCCTTTGAACAGAGATAAGGTTGGGGAGCTCCATGGCCTCCGGGATTTTCCCGAAGCTGACGCGCTTGCGCTCAGTGGCAGTGTATGCGTAGGTCACCAGGTTTTTCCTCCTTCACGGAAATGCTCGGTGGGTTGGCGAGGCATAGCTTCGCCAGTTATCGCAACCTAATAGTTTATCAGGTACCGACCGTTGGGCAAGAAAAGCCTTGACGCGATTGAGTTTTTGGAGTAGCAAAGTTTTTCGACAGAAAACACGCAGGTAGATGTATGTGTATCGAACATCTGTTCATATATTTTCTGTGAACAGAGAGCCGGCAATCGCAGCTCTTATAAAAAACGGGCGCGAACCGAGGTCCGCGCCCGTAAATGTCGATGCCCGAAGGCTTACTTGCGCATCAATCCGCCGCGCTCGTCGATGGCATCCCAGAAGGCATCGGCAAAGCGGGGGTCGCTTGCGGCCATGAGGGCGTTGGTGGCCATCCAGCCAGAGGGAGTGCCGGTGTCGTAGCCCGACAGCGGGTCAATGACGACGGCATACATGGCCTCGCGGTCGAGCGAACGGGCCATGGCGTCGGTGAGCTGGATCTCGCCGCCCTTGCCGGCCTGCTGATCTGCCAGCAGGTCCATGACCAGCGGGCTCAGCAGGTAGCGACCGACGATGTACAGATTGGACGGAGCCGCCTCGGGAGCGGGCTTCTCGACCAGACCGCCGATGCGCCAGACAGCGCCCGGCTCTGCATCGGCAACGTCCTCGGCACCCTCGAGCGAACCGACGCGCTCACCGGCGATAACGCCGTAGCGGCTGACTTCCTCGGGCGAGCAAGCAGCGACGGCGATAACCGAAGCGCCACCGTGCTCCTTGGAAACGGCGAGCATCTTGTCGCAGATGTCGCGGTTAGGCACAACGTAGTCGCCCAGAAGAACCAGGAAGTTCTCCCCTGCCACGGCGTCGGCGGCAGAGCGAATAGCATGGCCGAGGCCCTTGGGCTCGTACTGATAACGGAAGTCGACCGGCATACCGCCAGCGTGGGCGACGGCGTCGGCATAGGCGTTCTTGCCGCGCTCGCGCAGCAGGTTCTCGAGCGAGCGATCGGGCTGGAAGTAGTTCAGTAGCTCGGGCTTACCGGGAGAAGTAACGATGATGGCATCGTCGACCTCCTCGGGATCGAGCGCCTCCTCGACGACGTACTGGATGACGGGCTTGTCGAGCACCGGCAGCATCTCTTTGGGCGTGCACTTGGTGCCAGGCAGAAAACGCGTGCCAAGACCGGCGGCGGGGATGATTGCTTTCATGTTATTCAAAGATCCTTTCGCAGGCGCAAGATGCGCCCTGTGCGTGCGGCACGGCGGCCGCAGACCAAATTGCGATACCCAAGCATCTTACCGCTGGAACTATATGTCGCTACAAGGCAGAGACAATTCTTCAGCAGGTCAACGCAAATTATTGCTCGAATGGTGCAATTTTATTGCCCAACGGCAGGGTGCCCGATACGACGCAAATTACAGAACATGGCAGTTTGAGCAACCGATGTCGAGGGACCGAAAAACAAAAAAGACGGGGCTCGCAATGCGAACCCCGTCTGCAAAGAAATCTGGCGAGAAAGCCTGATTACTTGAGGGTGACAGCAGCGCCAGCAGCCTCGAGCTTCTCCTTGGCAGCCTCGGCGTCCTCCTTCTTGGCACCCTCGAGAACAGCCTTGGGAGCGCCCTCGACGACCTCCTTGGCCTCCTTCAGGCCAAGGTTGGTGAGCTCACGGACGGCCTTGATGACCTGGATCTTGTTGTCGCCGAAGCCCTCGAGCACGACGTCAAACTCGGTCTTCTCCTCGGCCTCAGCAGCGCCAGCAGCGGGAGCGGCGACAACAGCGGCAGGAGCAGCGGCGGAAACGCCGAAGGTGTCCTCGATAGCCTTAACGAGCTCGGAAGCCTCGAGAAGGGTCATTTCCTTAAGAGCATCGATGATCTCATCGGTGGTAAGCTTAGCCATTTCTAAGTCCTTTCGGTTTCCGTGCGAATGCACGGAGATCAGTTAAAACACGGCGCGAATGCGCCAGGGGTGCGGCGTTGCCGCCGCGGGTGAAAACAGCGACTAGGCTGCCTTCTGCTCGGAGACCTGCTGGATCGAACGAGCGAGACCAGAGGAAACGCCGTTGACGCAGACAGCGATGTCGCGAGCGAAACCGGAGATGAGACCGGCGATCTGGCCGAGAAGCTGATCCTTGGTGGGCAGCTCGGCGATAGCCTTAACATCATCAGCGGAAACGGCCTTGCCGTCGGAGATACCGCCCTTGATCTCAAGGACGCCCTTGGACTTAGCGGAGAAGTCCTTAAGGGCCTTAGCGGCCTCGACCGGCTCGGACTCGTAGAACACATAAGCGACGGGGCCGGCGAGAATCTCGTCGAGCTCGGGCTGCTCCTGGTTCTTGAGAGCGATCTTGACCAGGTTGTTCTTGTAGACCTTCATCTCGGCGCCGCACTCGCGAAGCTGATGACGCAGCTCCTGAGCCTGCTTAACCGTCAGACCGTTGTAGTTGACGACGAACAGACCGGCGTTCTCGGCGATACGGGACTCGATCTCTGCAACCTTGTCGATTTTGTACTGCTGGGGCATGAATTACACCTCCTCGAATTCTTTCCGGGCACGGTCCGCCACAAGGACGTGACGGGGGCATGTCCAAAAAGAAAGCCCCCGCGCTGCATGAGCGACGGGGGCGAGAAGACATATCTACTCGACCACCTCGGCTGGCGGGAAGTCCCATTAAGCTCGCGGGTAAGACCCGTTTGCGCCGGCTGTCTCTGGCAGCGGATTCGTGCGTGAACCGAAAGTATTATGGCGGGGACCCCGGCGTCGGTCAACGGGAAACCGGGCTGCACACAATTCCACCATCCGGCCGCGCCGCCGAAGGCCAGGCGCAAGGTTTTCGCTCGGTCAGGTCCTGGGCTCGCTCGGAAAGCACATTAAGTGCTTTCCGGCTCGTGC
>USIL01000068.1:0-6755 GCA_900554655.1 uncultured Collinsella sp. | reverse complement strand
ATAAGCTTTTTGGTCTGGCCGGTCTTTTCGAATTGAACCTCGATCATGTCTCCGACGACCGAGATCACGGTACCCGTGCCAAAGGTCTTGTGGCTCACGGTATCGCCTGCGGCAAAGTCCTGCGACGCGCTAGCGCGATCGACCTTGCGCTCCACTGTCGGCGACACCTTAGATGACGGCTTTTTGGCTCGCGGCGCACCCGAACCAAAGGTCGAGGCAATACGGCCGGCGTCGGGCGAGACCCCACGATGGCGCTCGGTCCCGTAGCTGCTGCCGCCAAAGAAATCGTCAAAACTCGATCCACCGCGCGAACCGGAACCGCCGGTCGAGCGCGTATGCGAACCAAACACCTTGCCGCCGTACATATCCGAGCCCATGCCCGAGCCAAAGGTGCCGTGACGGTCGCCGCGTTTCTCCCAGCCCGTGCCCTCAAAACCGGCAGAACCGATGCCGCTAAACTCGATATCCTCAAACGGAATCTCGTTGAGGAAGCGCGAGCGCGGGTTGGCAGAGGTCGAGCCGTAGGTGCGACGCGTGGCCGCATAGGTCAAGAACAGGCGCTTACGGGCGCGCGTGATGGCGACGTAGGCCAGGCGACGCTCCTCCTCGAGCTTGCCCGGGTCATCGCCGCCGCCAAAGTCGTGCACGTGCGGGAAGATACCCTCCTCCATGCCGGCCACGAACACCGCCGGGAACTCCAGGCCCTTGGCGGAGTGGATGGTCATCATGGTGATGGCATGCGTCTCGCCGGCCAGGGAATCCAAGTCGGAGCGCAAGGCCAGCCACTCCATGAGCGCCGGCAGCGCCTTACAGGTGAGCGGACCGTAGGTGCGCTCGATCTCGTCGGCATGCACGGCACCCGCCGGCAACTCTGTTGGCACGGCATACGCGTTGCCCGCGATGGCGGCGGCCAGGGCATCCTGCGGAGACAGCGCCGGAGCGGCCAAGCTATCGAGCGGATTGGAGCCCGCGGCGTCACGCGCACCAACGAGCGCCTCAAACGAGGATACCGGGGCAGACGGCCCCGGTTCGGGCGCAGGCGCGCTCACCACGACGGGCTCGGGCTCGGCGCTGACAGGCACATCGGCAACACCGGCAGCGCGCAGCTCTTCCAAGCTCTCGAGCGTACCTTCGATATCCTCATGCGTCTCCTCAAATTCGGCAGCGACACCCAGGAATTCCTGGATGTTCTCGGCGCGGCTCTCGGACTCCATGGTGCCCTCGGCGCGGAAAGCCTGCAGCAGGCCCGTCTTATCGACGATCATCTCGACAACGTCCTTGAGCTCGCCGTCCATGCGGCGACCCTCGCGCACCAGCGACACAAAGCTCGACAGGCCATTGCGCACCTTGGCGCTAAACATGCCGGTTTCGGCGCACGCGATCTCGCAAGCCTGGAAGAACGAGCAACGGTTGTCGCGCGCCAGCTGCTCAATCTTTTGGATCGAGGTGGAGCCGATGCCGCGGCGCGGCGTGTTGATGACGCGCTTGACGCTCATCTCGTCTGCCGGGTTCACGATCATCTTGAGGTAGGCCATGACGTCGCGGATCTCGGCACGATCGAAGAATCGCGTGCCGCCCACAATCTTGTAGGGCACGCCTGCGCGCAGGAACATATCTTCGAGGATACGCGACTGGGCGTTGGTGCGGTAGAACACAGCAATATCGTCGTAGCTCGTGCCCTTGGAGTGCAGCTTTTCGATCTCGCCGGCAATCCAGCGGCCCTCGTCGCGCTCATCGCTTGCCTGGAAGGCCTGGATCTTCTCGCCGTCGCCCTCGGCCGTAAACAGGCGCTTCTCCTTGCGCTGCGAGTTGTGACGCACCACGGCGTTGGCGGCGCTCAGGATATGACCCGTGGAGCGGTAGTTCTGCTCTAGCTTGACGGTCTTGCAGTTTTTAAAGTCCTTCTCAAAGTCCAGGATATTGGTGATGTCGGCGCCACGCCAGCTATAAATGGACTGGTCGTCGTCGCCCACGACCATGAGGTTTTGGTACTTGGCGGCCAGCAGGTTGGCGATCTCGTACTGGACGTGGTTGGTGTCCTGATACTCGTCGACGCTAATGTAGCGGAAGCGCTCCTGGTACTTGTCGAGCACCTCGGGGCGGGTGCGCAGCAGCTCGAGCGTGCGCACGAGCAGGTCGTCGAAGTCCATCGCGTTGGCGGCGCGCAGGCGGCGTTCCAGCTCCAGGTAGACCTGCGCGGCCTTTTTGTCATTGGGGCTGTCGGCGGATTTGAGCATGTCCTCGGGGCCGATCATGGCGTTTTTGGCCGAGCTGATCTTGCTGCGGATCATGTTGATGGGGAACTTCTTTTGCTCGATACCGAGCGCCTGCATAATGTCGCGCACCATGCGCTTTGAGTCATCGTCATCGTAGATGGTGAACTGACCGGTGTATCCCAGCAGGTCGGCGTCCTCGCGCAGCATACGCACGCACATGGCATGGAAGGTGCATACCCACATGCCACGGGTGCCGCTGGGAATGAGTGCCGCCAGACGCTCACGCATCTCGGCCGCGGCCTTGTTGGTAAACGTGATGGCAAGGATCTGCCAGGGCTTAACGCCCAGGTCGCCGAGCATATGTGCGATACGGAAGGTCAAGACGCGGGTCTTGCCCGAGCCGGCGCCGGCAAGGACCAGCAGCGGGCCCTCGGTGGTCAGGACCGCCTCGCGCTGAGCGGGATTAAGGCTGTCGATGTCGACGAGCGGCTTGGCGGGCTTGGGCGCCGGCGCGGGAGCGTCGTAGATGTCGAGCGGAACGAGCTCGGGCTCCGGCGCAGCAGGGGCGGTGTATGCATCGAGCGGCACGGGTTCCGGCGCGGGCGGCACAGGTACCGCGACATTCTTTTCCCAGGGCAAGGGCTGGGTCATGGGCGACTCCTCATCTGACGGACGGCGCGCCTGCGGGCAGCGCCATAGTTTGAGCCGTACCAGTATACCGAGCCGCGCGGACACCGACGCAAATCACACCACGACTCCGTCCGCCACCATCGGGCCCGCCCCAGCGGATTTGGCGCAATGGGGTCAGATTTGTCTGCACCAAGCTGGTGCAAAGTAACCTGACCCCCTTGCACCAGTTTCTGTCGAGTCGGTGCTTCTTGCGGGTTGCCCGTATAATGGTTTGCGTATGAACCGCAACCAAGGAGTTCCAGTTTATGGACCAGAGCCTCTTTAAATTCGACCTGATTGCCGAGGACCCGACGACGCACGCGCGCGCCGGCGTGCTGCACACCCCGCACGGCGACGTCGAGACGCCGATCTTTATGCCCGTGGGCACCAAGGCAAACGTCAAGGGCATTCCCACCGAGACCGTCAAGCAACTCGGCGCCCAGATCGTGCTCGCCAACACCTACCACCTGTCCATGCGTCCCGGCGAGGACGCCATCGCCGAGCTGGGCGGACTGCACAAGTTCATGAACTGGCATGGCCCCATCCTCACCGACTCGGGCGGCTTCCAGGTATTCAGCCACAACGATGCCGTCAAGCTTACCGACGAGGGCGTGCGCTTTATCGTCAACGATTACGACGGCCGTCACGTGTTCTGGACGCCCGAGGACAACATGGAAATCGCCATGAAGCTCGGCTCGGACATCTGCATGCAGCTCGACCAGTGCCCGGGCTATCCCGCCACGCGCGCCTACGTTGAGCGCGCCGTGGAGCTGTCGAGCATGTGGGCAGAGCGCTGCTACAAGGCGCACACTCGCGATGACCAGGCACTCTTTGGCATCGTCCAGGGCGGCATGCATCTGGACCTGCGCCTGCGTTCGCTGCGCCACCTGGAGGAGTGCGGCGACTTCCCCGGTTACGGTATCGGTGGCTACTCGGTGGGCGAGGACCACGAGACCATGTTCGAGACGCTGGCGCCGCTGGTCTCCGAGTACATGCCCAAGCACAAGCCGCGCTACCTGATGGGCGTCGGCAACCCGACTACGCTCGTACGCGGTGTGGGCGTGGGTATCGACATGTTCGACTGCGTACTGCCGACGCGCACCGGCCGCATGGGCACGGCGTTCTCCAGCGAAGGTCGCCTCAACTTCCGCAACGCGCGATTTGCGCACGACGACGGTCCCATCGATCCCACTTGCACCTGTCCGGTGTGCACGGGCGGCTACAGCCGCGCGCTCATCCGTCACATGGTCACGCAGAAGGAGATGCTCGGCGGCATTTTGCTGTCGATGCACAACATCTACTACCTGCTCAACCTTATGCAGCGTGCCCGCCAGGCTATTATCGAGGGCCGTTACGGTGCGTTCGTGAACGACTGGATGAACAGCCCTGCGGCGGTGGATTACTAAGAGCTACGGGAGCGCTTGCGGGGCGTGGGCAACGGCAAAGGGCGAGCGGCGATCGGTCGTCGCGTTCGCTAACACGGTCTGCTCGAGCGCTGACCGATAGCTTGCAAGCACGTGATGCATCGTGGGTACCATACCGAATAGTTGATGTTCGGGCGGGTGTTTGGCGCATGGCGTCGACCTCGCCCGTTTCTTTTTTCGATAGGAGTACCCATGATTAAGAACGAGAACGTCGAGGGCGAGCCCGCCTACGACGAGACGTACCGCCGCGGCCCCGTGGTCATGCGCGGCCCCATGATTCCTAAGGACAACACCTACGCCAACCTGCTGGCGCCCGAGGACTCGACCGACTGGCTGCACGCCGACCCCTGGCGTGTGCTGCGCATTCAGGCCGAGTTTGTCGATGGCTTTGGCGCGCTTGCCGAGCTTGGACCCGCGGTGACCATCTTCGGCAGTGCCCGCACGCCCAAGACCGACCCGCTCTACAAGGCGGCGCGCACGGTCGGCCGCAAGATCGCCCAGCGCGGCGTGGCGGTTATCACCGGCGGTGGCCCCGGCATCATGGAGGCGGCCAACAGGGGAGCGGCGAGCGTTAACGGCAAGTCGGTTGGCTTAGGCATTGAGCTACCGCACGAGCAGGGGCTCAACAAATACGTGAACCTCGGCATGGACTTCCGCTATTTCTTTGTGCGCAAGACCATGTTCGTCAAATACAGCTCGGGTGCCATCGTGTTTCCCGGCGGGTTTGGCACGCTCGACGAGATGTTCGAGGTGCTCACGCTGGTGCAGACGCACAAGGTCAAGCGCATGCCGCTCGTGCTGGTGGGCAGCGAATACTGGCAGGGCCTGTTCGACTGGCTTAACGGCCCGGTGATGGACGCCGGTATGATCAGCCCGCTCGATCCGGATCTGGTGCACATCACCGATGACCTCAACGAGGCGGTCGACGTCGCCCTGAGCGGGCTGATGTAGAGCAATCGTGCCGCTGCGACATGAATATGCATGGCAATCTGATGCTATCTAACATCAGATTGCCATTTTTATTGGGTATACTGATGCAAAAGACGAGGGCGAGGAGGTCGCGTATGTCTACTGCAACGATTAAGCCCACGACGGTCCGCATCGAGGAGGGGCTTAAGGAGCAGGCGACTGAGTTTTTAGATTCGGTTGGCCTGAACCTTAATTCGTATCTCAACCTTGCCGTTCGGCAGCTTGTGAATCAGCGGAAAATTCCGTTTGAGATTGTGGGGCGGCCGGAGGTACCCAACGAGGCAACGAGGCGTGCCATGGTGATTGCCGAGGCCCATGAGCTGGGAATTTTGCCGGACGACAGCCCGTCATTCGATAACGTCGATGAGTTGATGACGTTTCTCGATGAGGACTAGGCGATGTTTGAGATTAAGGTCGAGGCTCAGTTTAAGGCCGACTATAAGCGAACGATGCAGAGCCATCCGCAGCTAAAAACCGAGTTCAAGGCAGCTGTCGCCGAGCTTGCGGCGCATGGTTCGCTTCCGGCAGAGTACGGTGCCCACGAGCTCTCTAACCCTGGCGGTAACTACAACGGTCACATCGATTTCCATCTATCCGACGGCCTGGTCGACGTGGTTGTTCTTTACCTGCCGCATAAAACTAACCCAGTGATCCGACTGGTAAGAATGGGTTCGCATCAAGAACTGTTCCAGGGCCCACTGAGCTAACCACTCGCTTCTAAGTTGCGGTGGAATAGGGACTGATTTGCAGCTGATAAGCCAAAAACAGTCCCTATTTCACCGCAAGTGATGGAGATGTTCCGTCTGTTGACGCGGCATCTGGCTTTCCCTTGTGGCTGATTTCGTCTAAGAGCTCCGCTGCGATCTCGCTGTTTTTGAACCTGATACTGCAGTCTTCGTTCTTTGGGAAAGCTAGCAGCGGGATCGTTCCGTACCAGACAGTTTCTTCGTCAATTATCGCTGCACACAAACGTCCTTCTGCTCTAACGGCATACTCGACGTTCATTTCGGCCAAAGTCTCTTTTGTATCTTCACGTGGAGTCGAGGCAACGTAAATCTCAAGGGCAATCCCTCGGGCAATGGCACCGCTGATTGTACCGCCGAGCTTTGCGAGGCAGGCCGCGGATGCGTAGGGCGCGGCAATAAAGATGCTCTTGGCGGCGCCGGCAATGTCGTCAACCAATGTCTCTACGGCATTCGCCGGCTCTATAAGAATGTTTTGATCGGACTGCCCGCCGCCTCCGGTCACGTAGACTTCGTACCCGAGCTTGGCGTACGTCTTGAGTCTCTTCTGGTACATGCGAGCGAGCATGGGTATCGTCAGGTCAACGTAGTCGAATATCTCAACCCGCTGTTTGCCCTCGTGACTTCTATGCAGTCTGCCCGCCTGCTGCGTGATGCTGCCGTCCCACGATATCGGCGTGGCAATGAGTAGGGTATCAAGGTAGGACAGATCGAATCCCTCGCTCAGAAGGCTT
>USIL01000067.1:0-6799 GCA_900554655.1 uncultured Collinsella sp. | reverse complement strand
TGCGCAGCCGAACAGCTCAATCTTCTCCTTGCACTTGGCCTCGATGGCCTTTGCGCCGGGAGCCAGCAGCTTGCGGGGGTCGAAGCCCTTGCCCTGCTGATCCTTGCCGGCCTCGATGTACTCGCGAACGCCCTTGGCGAAGACGAGCTGCAGGTCGGTGTTGACGTTGATCTTGGAGATACCCAGGGAGATGGCCTTCTTGATCTGATCCTCGGGGATGCCGGTGCCACCGTGCAGGACGAGGGGCAGGTCGCCGGTCTGAGCCTTGATCTCGCCCAGGCGCTCGAAGGAAAGGCCAGCCCAGTCAGCAGGGTACACGCCGTGGATGTTGCCGATACCGCATGCGAGGAAGTCGACGCCCAGGTCAGCAATCTGCTTGCACTCAGCAGGATCAGCGAGCTCGCCGCTGGAGGTCACGCCGTCCTCGGTGCCGCCGATGCCGCCGACCTCGGCCTCGATGGACATGCCCTTGGAGTGGGCAAGCTCAACGAGCTCCTTGGTGCGGTCGAGGTTAAGCTGGAAGGTCTCCTCGTGAGAGCCGTCATACATGATGGACGTGAAGCCGGCCTCGATGCACTTGAAGCAGTCCTCGTAAGAACCGTGATCGAGGTGAAGGGCGACGGGAACGGTAACGCCCGTGGCCTCGACGGCAGCCTTGACCATGTCGGCGCAGACCTTGAAACCGCCCATCCACTTAGCGGCACCAGCGGTGCACTGAAGGATCAGCGGAGACTTGGCCTCCTCGGCGGCCTGGAGAATAGCCAGGGTCCACTCGAGGTTGTTGGTGTTGAAGGCACCGAGAGCGTACTTGCCGGCCTCGGCCTTCTTGAGCATGTCTGCTGCGTTGACGAGCATAAAAGAAACCTCCTGTAAGGTTGCTCCGATAACGCCTGAGATTTTACCACGACATACCCGAGCATAAACGTTCGTTTGTTCACGAATACCATCCGATTGGACAAATTTTGACCGTTTGCCCCACAGAATCGACCCACTGGGGAAAATAGCTTGACGATTGAGCGGTCTTCGTGGTTCGGAAGACGGCTTCGAGCCTACATCTGCATAAACGGATTCTGCATAAGTTCGCGCGCCATCGTGGTCGAATCGCCATGGCCCGTCAAGCAAACGGTATCGGGCGGAAGCATCTTGGCAAGTTTGGAGAGCGAGCGCATGATCGCCGCCTCGTCACCGCCGGAAAGATCGGTACGACCGTGGCTGCCCGGGAAAAGCGTGTCGCCCACAAAGGCGATGTTCCCCTGCTCGGTCGCGGCGAACAGGACGATGCCGCCCGGCGTATGCCCCGGCGTCTCGATCACCTGCAGGCAGACGTCGCCCACCTCGATTGTATCGCCCTCGGCAAGCAAACGCGTCGGCTCACCCGGATCGGGTGTCTCGATACCCCACATGGCGCGCTGCTCCTCGATATTTGCGCGAGGTACCGTCACGTCCTTAGCGCACAACTCATATAGCGCGCTGTCGCCAACGACAGCTCGAACCCCGGCAACCCCGCCAACATGGTCGGCATGACCGTGCGTGCAGACAGAGCCGAGTACGCGCACCTCGGGATGCGCGGTGCGGATATGCTCCACAAGACGCTCGCCCTCCCACGCCGGATCGACGATTAAGCACTCGTCATTCGAAATCACGGCGTAGCTGTTAGTCTGAATCGGGCCGTTGACGAGTGCCTCAATCGAAGCTGCACCTCGGGGTGTCAGGTCCAAAGTCATATCGTCCATGCGCATACCCTCCTTCTAAAATACGTTCGAGGCACCAAACGATGCCTCGAACGTAACCAATATCTATGATGCTGAGAGGCTCTCGCACCTACACACGGCGTTTGAGCTGGGCTCCGCCTTCGCCGGGCATAAGACGGCGAGCGTCGTAGACCGAATCGACACTGCTGATGGAAGCCAGCAGCGGATCCAGGCCGCTCGCATCCGAAATTTCGACCATAAAGCGCAGGGTCGCAATACCCTCGCGGTTGGTCGACGTGGCGGCAGAAAGGATATTGCCGCCTGCATCGCCAATGGCAATGGTGACATCCTTGAGCAGGCCCATGCGGTCCAGGCACTCGACCACGATCTCGACCTGGAAGAGGGTGTCGGCAGCGCCGTCCCACTCCACATCGATCATGCGCTCGGGATGTTCCATAAGACCCTTGACGTTAGGGCAGTTGGCGCGATGCACCGAAACGCCACGACCGCGCGTGATGAAGCCGACGATGTCGTCGCCCGTCACGGGGTTGCAGCAATGAGCCAGACGGACCAGCAGGCCGCTGTTGCTCTCGCCCTTGACGATAATGCCGTTACTGGCGCTCTTGCCGCGCTTTTGCGGCTTGCGGTTGGAGCCGCGAGCGGGCTGCTTCACGACCTCGGCGATAGCCTCGGCCTTGGTGAGCTGTTCCTCGGGCTTGGGGTCCAAGATTTGCTCGACCTTATTGCCCACAGCGCGCGGGGCAACCTTGCCGGCGCCGACGGCGGCAAACAGGTCCTCGAGCTGCTTGAAGTTAAACTGCTCCGCCACGGCGTTGAGCGCACGCGCGGAGCGCGGCGTGGAGATGCCATACCCGCGCTTGCGCAGGTCCTTGGCCAGCATATCGCGGCCAGCAGCAGCGTCGTCGTCCTTGGTCGCAGCGGCAAAATAGCGGCGGATCTTGGACTTAGCCGAAGGCGTCTTGACGATCTTGAGCCAATCACGCGACGGCTTGGAACTCTTGTTCGTCAGGATCTCGACACGGTCGCCCGTCTTGATCTCGTGCGTGAGCGGAGCCACCGCACCGTTGATTTTGGCGCCGACGCAATGGTTTCCCACCTCGGTGTGAACGGCATAGGCAAAGTCGAGCGGCGTGGATCCGGCACGAAGCGCCATGACCTCGCCCTTGGGCGTAAAGACGAAGATCTCCTGATCGAAGAGGTCAACCTTCAGCGAATGCAGGTATTCTTTGGCGTCGGTAATCTCATCAGACGCAGCCCAATCGAGTGAGTGCTTAAGCCAGTTAATCTGGTCGTCCAGACGCTGGGCATCATTGGTCTTAGACGCAGACGATCCGCCCGACTTCTTATATAGCCAGTGGGCGGCAATGCCGTACTCGGCCTGCTCATGCATCTCGTAGGTTCGAATCTGAATCTCGAGTGGGCGGGCCGTGGGGCCGATAACCGTCGTATGGAGCGACTGGTAGTTATTGACCTTGGGCATGGCGATATAGTCTTTAAAGCGACCGGGCATGGGGTGCCACAGCGTATGCACCGCGCCGAGCGTGGAGTAGCAATCGCGCACCGAATGCGTGATGACGCGCAGTGCCACCAGGTCGTAGATCTCGGAGAATTCCTTGCCCTTGCGCTTCATCTTTTGGTAGATGGACCAATAGTGCTTGGAACGGCCGTTGATCTGGAAGCCTTCCAGGCCAATGCGGTTGAGCTCGTCGGTGAGTGTCTTGATGGTCTCAGCCAGATAGCGCTCACGGACCTCGCGCGACTCCGCCACCATGCGCGCGATGCGCTGGTAGGCATCGGGCTCCAGGTAGAAGAAGGACAGGTCCTCGAGCTCCCATTTGATTGAGCTCATGCCCAAGCGGTCGGCCAGAGGCGCGTACACGTCCATGGTCTCGCGCGCCTTAAACAGGCGGCGGTCCTCACGCAGAGCGGCAAGTGTGCGCATGTTATGCAGACGGTCGGCGAGCTTGACGATAATGACGCGGATGTCCTTGGACATGGCGAGGAACATCTTGCGCAGCGTGAGCGCCTGCTTCTCGTCCATGCTGTCGACTTCGATATTGGTGAGCTTGGTCACGCCATCGACGAGCTCAGCAACGGTTTCGCCAAACAGGCCGGAAACATCGGCGAGCGAGGTCTCGGTATCCTCGACGGTATCGTGCAGCAGCGCGGCGCACACCACATCGCAGTCCATCTTGAGATCGGCCAAAATGATGGCAACCTCGACGGGATGGTTAATGTACATCTCGCCCGAGCGGCGCTTTTGGTTGCAGTGCTTCTCGGCGGCAAAGCAGTAGGCCTGCTCAACCTTAGAAAAGTCGTCCTCATTCATATATTTGAGGCACAGGCGCTCCAGCTTGTCGTAGCTGTCCGCCATAATCTCGGGCGGCAGCTCATCGGCATGCTTATAGTGCTCCATCTCCGAAAAAGGCTGGAGGGTGGAATCATGGGCGGTACGGGCTGCGGCATCCATCGAGGTCCCCTTCCCCTAGGCCCGCGGTACGATCGGGCGGTTAACTTTGGCTAGCATATCAGAAGCGCACGAATCGAGCGCCCAACTCCGGAAAGCCGAGAACTCCATGCGCGAGCGCAAGCCCTCCAAATAGCGAATTGACCTGCTCAATTGCACGCGGCCGGGGTTTTCGGCCATCGCGATGCGACGGGTGTCGTCAAACCCCGAAATGCGACAAAAACCAAGCTCTTCGAAGATTCCCAAGCCGCTTTCCACCGAGCGCTCGTCGACCGGCGTGCGAGCATCGATGGCAAGGCACATCTGCGCGATGTCGATATCGCTCGCGCTAAAGGAATCGTCCCCGGTCTTGCCGCGGTTGGAGCGCCACATGGTCTGCAGCGCGCGATAGAGCGTGACGAGCTCGTCGCGCTCGGGCGCATAGCAGTCGAGCAGGCGCTCGTTAATACGGGCGTCACGCGACGAATAGAGTAGATGGATCACGGCGGGTTGGCCATCGCGACCGGCGCGGCCGCTCATCTGGTTAAACTCAATGCCGCCAAACGGCATGTGATAGAGCACGACATGGCGAATATCGGGAAGGTTGACGCCCTCGCCAAAGGCGGATGTCGAGACGATGCAGCTGAGGCTGCCGTCTCGAAACGCCTCCTCTACGCGATGGCGGTCGGTGCGCGTAAGGCCAGCGTTATAGAACGCGATACGGGTCGCACAGTCGGGGACGCGTTTGCGTAGTGTCTTGGCGAGCGCCACGGACTGGTCGCGCGAATTGACGTAAATGACGGTCTTCTCCCCCGTCGCCACGATCGACACCAAACGGTTCTCGCGGCTCGCAAGGTCGCGGTCGTCCTCGAGCTGCAGGTTCTCGCGCACCGTCTCGTCGACCACCGTGTGAGTGATCGGAAGCGTGCGGGCAAGCTCGGCCACGACCGGAGCCGTCGCGGTGGCCGTCGCGGCCATAACGACCGGGTCGCCCAGGGCTTTGAGGATATCGGGCATGTCGAGATAGGCGCTGCGGTCGCCGCCCTTGGCAAGGCCAGCGTGGTGCGCCTCATCGATAACGACAAAACCGATGCGCCCCGAACGCGCAAAGCGGTCGCGGTGAATGGACAGGAACTCGGGCGTCGTGAGCACGATGCCGGTACGGCCCGAAGCCAAGCCGGCAAACACGTCATCGCGCGCCGCCTCCACGGTCTCGCCGGTCAACACGCCGACGCCAATGCCGAGCGCGGCCATCGTCGACGAGAGGTGATAGGCCTGGTCGGCAACGAGCGCGCGCAGCGGATAGACAAAGATGCTCGCACGCCCGCGAAGGACCGCCTCGCGCGCGGCATGCACATGGAAGATGAGCGACTTGCCGCGCCCCGTTCCCATAACGGCCAGAACACTTTGGTGATCGGCCAGGGCATCGAGCGCCTCGACCTGCGCGCGGTGCGGCTGGTTCGAGCCTATAAAGCTATGGATAAGCGAGCGCGTCAGCTCGGTATAAGAAAGCTGGGCGAGTGTCTCGCGCTTACGCGACTCCAGGCGCAGGCCGGAATCCGCCGGCTGCACGCCACGACGAAGCTCGCATGCCGGATCGTCGACGCTGGGCAGCGTGGTATCGCGGACCAGAACATCCTTGATCATGAGCTTGGGTTTCACACGCCCCTGCCAATGCTCGGCAACGGCCTCGAACACCAAGTCGACAGCACTATCGCAGTTGATGAGCTTATCGATTTGCGGCACGCGGAACATAATGGCCGGCACGCTTGCGGCGCCATCGGTCGCCACAAAGCGCATGTGCTCGCCGGTTTTGCCCACCACGGCGCGATCGCACATCGTCACGCCCTCGGCGGCCAGCAGCGGCACCTTGTTGCCCTGGCCAAACGGCTCAAGGCGGGAGATCTGCTCGATGGTCTCGATATTCAGCTCGGAAAGGTCGACCGTGGCGGCAACCTCGTCGATGTCTTCAAAGTCCTCGGCGGGAATCTCCGATAGCACGGCGGAAAGGCGACGACGGAATTCATCGAGCTTGGATGCCTCGATGGTCACACCCACCGCACCGGCATGTCCGCCGCGACGAATCAGCAGGTCGGAACAGCGCTCGACGGCGTCAAACAGGTTAACTTTGCCCACCGAGCGACCAGAGCCGCGCGCGATACCGTCCTCGATCGAGAACAGCAGCGCCGGCACGTGATAGCGGTTGGTCAGACGGCTTGCCACGATGCCCTTGACGCCCTCGTGCCAGCCTTCGCCGCCCACAACGATCGCGCGCCCGCCGTCATAGGTCTCCTCGACCTTTGCCATGGCATCGCGCGTGAGCTCCGCCTCGATCTCACGGCGCTGGCGGTTGATTTCCTCGAGCTCAGCCGCCAGCGCGCTTGCTTCGATGGGATTGCGGGCAAGCAGCAGGTCGAGCGCCAGCTTGGGATCGGCCATGCGGCCGGCAGCGTTTAAGCGGGGAATGAGCGAGAATGACAGGCCATCCGCCGTAATGCTCGAAAGGTCCGCCTTGGCAAGCGCGGCAAGCGCGATATAGCCGGGGCGAGCGGTTACGCGCATCTGCTGGATGCCCTCGGCAACCAGCGCGCGGTTCTCGGGCGTGAGCGGCATCATGTCGGACACGGTGCCCAGCGCCGCG
>USIL01000066.1:0-6817 GCA_900554655.1 uncultured Collinsella sp. | reverse complement strand
CACCGGTGAGAACCTCATGATTATCCTTGAGTCTCGCCTCGACAACGTCGTCTTCCGTCTTGGCTTCGCCCGCACCCGCAAAGAGGCTCGTCAGTCTGTCCGTCACGGTCACTTCACCGTGAACGGCAAGCGCGTGGACATCCCGTCCTACCGCGTCAAGGCCGGCGACGTCGTCGCTGTCGGCGAGAAGTTCCGTGACCTCCTCCCCATCAAGGAGGCCCTGATTTCCTCCGAGCGCTTTGAGGTCCCTGGCTGGCTCGAGGTCGATATCGAGAAGCTGTCTGGTAACGTGCTCGCTCTGCCGACGCGTGAGCAGATCAGCGGTGATATCAACGAGCAGCTCATCGTCGAGCTCTACTCTAAGTAGTCCATCCGGGCTGCTGAGGCTGGAGGTAATACATGTCAGAATTCATTAGGCCTCAGGTTCAGGTCGAAGAGATCAACGAGACGTCTGCTCGTGTCTCCGTCGAGCCGCTCGAGCGTGGTTACGGCGATACGCTGGGTAACTCCCTTCGTCGCGTTCTTCTGTCCTCGCTCGAGGGTGCCGCCGTCGAGGCTATTCAGATCGATGGTGCGCAGCACGAGTTCATGACCATCCCTAACATGGTCGAGGATGTCACCGACATCGTCCTGAATGTCAAGGGTCTTGTCTTCAGGGCTCTCGGCACGACCGACGAGGCGACTGCCACCATCTCGGTTGACGGCCCCTGCGAGGTCACCGGTGCGGACTTCTTTATTCCGTCCGAGTTTGAGCTGGTTAACCCCGAGCAGCACATCGCTACGCTCACCGAGGGTGGCCATCTCACCATGAGCATGCGCATCGGCTATGGCCGTGGCTATGTTTCTGGCGAGGCCAACAAGCGCGACAACGATCCCATCGGTGTGATCCACGTCGACTCGCTGTACTCGCCGGTTTCCCGTTGCGCCAAGCTCGTTGAGGCTTGCCGTGTCGGTCAGCACACCGACTACGACCGCCTTGTCCTCGAGATCGAGACCAACGGCTCCATCGCCCCGCGCGACGCCGTGGTCCAGGCTGCCAATATCATCAACCAGCATATGGCCGCCTTTATGAACCTTGCCGAGACCCCCGAGGTCGAGGAGGAGGCTTCGATCTTCGCTCCCGAGGTCACCAACGACAACGCCGAGCTGGACAAGCAGATTGAGGATCTGGACCTTTCCGTCCGTTCCTACAACTGCCTTAAGCGCGCCAGCATTCACTCGGTCCGTCAGCTCGTTGAGTTCTCGGAGAACGATCTGCTCAACATCCGTAACTTCGGTGTTAAGTCGATCGAGGAAGTGAAGGACAAGCTTGAGTCCATGGGCCTGAGCCTGAAGGCTTAATGCTTCGCATATTTGAGGAGAAACTAGACCATGCGTCACAACGTTAAGAAGGGCCTGAAGCTCGGCACCGATGCGAGCCACACCAAGGCCATGAAGAAGAGCCTTGCTAAGGCCCTCTTCGAGAACGACCGCATCAAGACCACCGAGACCCGCGCTAAGGCGCTGCGTTCGGTCGTCGACCCGATCATCACTTGGGCCAAGAAGGGCGACCTGCACTCTCGTCGTCTGGCTATCGCCAAGCTCGGCGATAAGCAGCTCGTTGCCGAGATCTTCGACAAGGCTGCCCAGGGCATGTGGCAGGACCGCAACGGCGGTTACACCCGCATCATGAAGCTCGGCAACCGTAAGGGCGACAACGCTCCCATCGTTATCATGGAGCTCGTCACCGAGCCTTGCACGCCTAAGGCCAAGAAGGCTGCTCCGGCCCCCAAGAAGGCCGCTGCTCCCAAGAAGGTCGAGGCTGTCGAGGAGACCGCTGAGTAGACATTCCGTCTGCATAGGCTATATTCGAGGGGTACGTTCGCGTACCCCTCTTTTTTTGTCGCGATACCGTTACTTGTTTGTTGGGAGCGCCCATGACTGCGCCGTCTGATTTCAATTCGATTTCCGAGCTTGACGCCACGCTCGTTTTCCGCGTGGCCTATGATGGCTCGTTGTATAGCGGATTTGCCGAGCAGCCGGGACAGACGACGGTTGCGGGTGAGCTACGTCGAGCCATCGAGACGCTGCTTCGCCGCCCGATCGATCTGACGTGCGCGGGGCGTACCGATGCCGGCGTGCATGCCGTGGCTCAGTACATCAGCGTGCCTGTAACGGACGCTGAGCTCGCGTGTACGCGCCGTAGGTGGCTGCGGGCTATGGATGCCCTGCTGCCCAAAGATATCGCCATCAACGAGGTCTACAAAGCTCGTAAGGGCTTTTCTGCGCGCTTTGACGCGGGCTCTCGCACTTACACCTATCGCATTGCCGATCGTGATGCGCGGCCCGTGCTGTCACGCGGTGCTGTGTGGTGGCATCGCTATCCCCTCGACGTCGATGCGATGGCGGCCGCCTGCCCTGCGCTTTTGGGCGAGCAGGACTTTAAAAGCTTTTGCAAGGTTGCCTCGGCCGTTGGCAAGCCCACGCATCGTTGCGTGATGCGTGCCGAGTTTGGCCATGAGGTTGCGTTTGGCGAGGACATCCTGACGTTCACCATCGAGGGCAATGCGTTTCTGCATTCGATGGTTCGCACGATCGTGGGCACGCTTGTCGAGATTGGCATGCATCGCCGTGAAACCGAGTGGATGCGTGAGGTCATCGATGCTTGCGACCGTACCGCTGCGGGCCCCACGGCTCCTGCCTGTGGCCTTACGTTTATGGGCGTGGATTACGATCCCGCCGAGCTTGTCGTGCTCGACTAGGGGAGGGCTCGACGCGTCGTGCGTCGACACCTGTCATCTGTGGGCTGCGCGTGTGCAACATCTGTTCTTGGCGTGCAGTGCAACCGGTGTCTCATTGCTTTTATTGCCGGGGTGTACCATGAACCACGATTTGATTCATTGCTGTCGAGAGGACGGATAACTTGGTTCGACGTGGCTCGCATCCGCGACTTTCGGTGATCCTTGTGGTAGAAGGTTCGCCCAGCTATGCGATGCGTGCGCTCGAGAGTATCCAGAACCAAGACCTCTACGATTTGCAGATTGTCGTTGTCTGCCGCGATGCTGCGCCCGGTGTGCGCCATTCGCTTCAAGTTGCTGCCGACAGGGACATCCATATTGATTTGATTGACGTCGAGGACGCGAAGCGCGGTGCTTGCCTTCGTGCCGGTTTTGCTGCCTCGCGTGGCTCTCAAATCATCGCTATGAACGCCGATGAGTGGTTTGCTCCGCAGTCCCTTTCCAAGATGGTCGATATCGCGTGCGATACCGCAGCAGACATAGTGTTCCCCACGGTGTCGCTCGACCGCTATGATGCACATCGAGAGCGCCATTCGCGCGTCTTGGATGCTGCTCATATTTCCATTGATGGCAAATCTTCGATGGTGGCCGGGCTGCCTCAGTTGATTTTAGGCGGCCTTGTCGTTCAGACCTCTGGCGTGATGTACAGCCGCTCGCTGTTTGAGGTATGCCTTTTGTGCGACAAGGTGTTTCGCACAGTTGGGTTTATGGCATGCGCGCTTTCGCAGGCACGATGCGTGTCCGGCTGCGGCGATGCTTGTTTCCACGCGGCGGCACCTAAGCTTACAGATGCCTTTGATCCCACCATGTATGCCAAGGTATCCGATGATACCCGAGCGCTCGACGAGCTTGCGGACTCACTCTCGGAAGCAGATAGCGGTGGTCGGCTCAAGCTGGCAAGCCAGAAGTTCTACTTTGCCGGACTAGTCGCCTGCATCGAGAATTTGTGTCTGAGCCCGCATGGAGTGTCGTCAATCGAGCGTTCCGCCCGCATGCGTGATATGCTCGAGGCGCCTCGAACCCGTCAGATGGTCGCCGCGCTCAAGGATAACCATCGGGGACTCGGTCTGTTGTTTGGGCCGATCGCCAGCGCCAAGCCCGCGCGCTGCGTGATGTGTACGCATCTGGCAGCTTTTCTTAACCGGACGGGCGCAAAAACCGCCTAAACGGCTCATTTCGAAACAAATTTGCATAGAATTGTTTCGAAATGCGTTCTTATACACAAAAGCCTTCAAATAGCGTTAAACTATTCAATCACTGATTGATTGTCTCCGCCATCTTTTGGAGAGAGGGTTTGTATGGCTAAAAAACGCAATGGGCGCCAGGATGCCATTAGAGATATTGTGCGCAATAAGGACGTCCGCACGCAGCGCGTGCTGGTCGATGAGCTCCGCGCTATGGGCTTTGATTGCACGCAGGCGACTGTCTCTCGCGATATTGCCGATATGGGGCTGCGTAAGCTCCCTGAGGGCATCTATGTTCTGGCAGAGGACCTGCACCTGCAGCGTATGGTTTCCGAGCTCGTAACGGGCGTTCTGCGCACCGATAATCTGGTTATGATCAAGGCTCAGCCTGGTACGGCTTCCGGCATCGCCGCCGCTGTTGATGCGGCAGAGCTGCCCGATGTGCTTGGCTCGCTTGCCGGCAACGATACGATTTTGGTTATTGCCCAGACGGCCGAGGACGGCGAGCGTCTTGAGGCGCTGATCAATAAGCTGAGCAATTCTCGCAAGTAGGCGTGCGGGTCGTGCGCTCGGCACTGTGCGCGCTGACATAGTGGCTTGTAAGGGGTATCGACGTTGGTCGGTACCCCTTTTTGTTTGCCGGTATAAAGACCGTCCACCAGGTCACTTTAAATTAAAAGGCCCCCGAGCACTTTAATAAGCTGCTCGGGGGCCTTGTTGCTTATGGCTGGATGAATTTCTAGCCGACCGTATCGTCAGGCGTGGGCGAGGGGTCGGGAGTGGGCGTAGGCGTAGGCGTAGGCGTGCCGCCATCGCCGCCGGTCGAACCACCAGTGGAGCCGCCCGTCGAGCCACCGGTCGTACCGGTGCCGCCGGTGGTGTCGCCGCCCGTGGTCTCGGTGGTCGTGGTCGTCGTTGTCGTCGTCGTTGTGGTTTCCTCTTCGTCCTCGTTCTCGTCCTTGTCGTCGTTCTCCGTCTTCTTGGTGTTGTTGGTGCCGTAGAACTTCCAGACGCTGTTGTTCTTGTAGGTGGGCGCCGTTCCGGTCGCAAACTCCTCGCGCTCGGTACCGGTCAGAACGGTGTTCATAAACCGCTTAAAGACAGGCAGGTTGGTGCTGTCGCCCAGCAGGTCCGTGCCGTACTTTTGGATGGGGATCTCGCCCGCGGAATAGCCGGTCCACAGGGCGCACGCCAGCTGCGGGGTATAGCCGCAGAACCAAAGGTTGGTGGTGTTGTCGGTGGTACCCGTCTTGCCGGCATAGGGCTGGTTGACACTCAGGGCGCCGGCAGCACCCGTACCGCTGCCCTTCATGACGCCGGACAGAACATCGGTGACCGCGGCGGCCTCGCCCTCGGTAAGCACCTGTGAGGGATTGTCCGTGTGCTGGTACAGCACCGAACCGGTACGAGAGTCAATCTCGGTGATGGCGATCGGCTGGCGATAGTAGCCGCCGTTGGCAAACGTCGCGTAGGCGGCGGCCATCTCGAGTGGCGAGATCGAGCCGGTGCCGAGCGTCATGACGGGAACGTCCTCGATGTTGTCCTTGGCGGGGTCGATGCCGAGCTTTTTGACGAGCGAGATGATCTTGCTGTTGCCGACGGCTTCCGCCACCTGGATGTAGCCGGTGTTGGAGGAGTATGCCGTCGCCTGCTTAAGCGTGATGTTGCCGTAGCTCTGGTTGGCGTAATTTTGGACCTCGGTCGTGGTGCCCTTGGCCTTGAGCGGCGAGTTGCAGTTGAGGGTGACGTTGGGGTTCATGCCGTTTTGGATGGCAGTTGCCAGCGTAAAGGCCTTAAAGGTGGAGCCGACGGGACGCTTGGCCGTGGCATGGTTTACGTGGTTCTCGTCGGCGTTGTAGTCGTAGCCGCCCACCATGCACTTGATGTAGCCGGTCTTGGGGTCGACGACGACCATGCCCATGTCCAGGCCGTCAAGCGAGAGCGTGTCGAGCTGCTCGCGGACGGCATTCTCTGCCACCTGCTGCATCGTGGGGTCGATGGTGGTCTTGACGGTCAGGCCGCCCTTAAAGAGCACGTCGGTCGAGAACTCCTGCTCCAGCAGCTGCTTGACGTAGGAGACAAAGTAGGCCTGCGAGTATACGTCGACGCCGCTGCCCGAGATTTCGGTCACATTGAGGGTGATGGGTTCGGCCTGTGCGGCATCGTGCTCCTCCTGGGTGATGTGGCCCAGGCGCAACATGTTGTCGAGGACCTTGTTGCGACGGGACAGCGCCAGGTCGGGGTTGACCGTGGGGTCGTACTGCGAGGGCGAGTTGGGAAGGCCGATCAACAGCGCGGCCTCGCTCAGGGTGAGGTCGGCGGCGCTCTTGGACAGATAGGTCTCGGCGGCGGCCTCGATACCGTAGGCGCCGTGGCCGTAATAGATGGTGTTGAGGTACATCATGAGGATCTCGTCTTTGGAGTACATGTCCTCCATCTTGATGGCGATGTAGGCCTCGCGCGCCTTACGCTCGATGGTCGAGTCGAACTGCTCCTCCTGCAGGATGGTGTTGCGCACAAGCTGCTGGGTGATCGTCGAGGCGCCTTCGTGTCCGCCGCCGAGGGTTGCCACCGCAGCACGCGCGATACCCCACAGGTCGATACCGCCGTGCTCGTAGAAGCGCTCGTCCTCGACGTCAACGGTGCCCTGCAGCACGTAGGGGGAGACCTCGTCCTTGGTGATGGACTTGCGGTTTTGCGTGTAGAAGCTCGCGATCTTGTTGCCGTTGCAGTCGACGATCTCGGTGGGCTCGCTCACCAGATACGCGTTGGCGTCGGTGTAGTCGGGCAGATCGGACAGCCAGCGGTTGACGTTGCCGACCATGCCGATGCCAAACGCCACGCCCGCAATCAGCA
>USIL01000065.1:0-6869 GCA_900554655.1 uncultured Collinsella sp. | reverse complement strand
TACAGTCCAACGCGGATGTGAGCGAGGACGAAGTCAGTACCGGTAAAAGCGGTTTCGGGGTCGGTGGTGTAGTTAAACTCAACCTCGGGAGCGTTCTCGTGGAAGTAGATCTCGCAGGCCTTAGCCACGGTCTCCTGGCGCTCGGCGTTGTTGTCGTAGAAGGTCACCTTGTTGACCGGGAAGCGGTCGCGCTCCTCAAGCAGCATCAGGGCAATGCCCGGAGTGAAGGTAGAGCCACCGCCGGCAATGGTCACGGCATAGTTTTTCTTGGACATGATGTCCTCCTCATTCTGGCCGCTTGCTCAATCCATCCCCGCACGCGGCCTGTACGGTTTGGAATTGTTACCTAGAAGTGGAGTTTTTTATCTCTAGAATCGGCCTTGCGGTGCATACCGGCTCTGCAAGGCCGATTGTTTCGATGGACGATGGTTTACAGAAGACTCTCGAACTTCAGAAGACTCTCGAACTTCTCGCGAACCTGCGGGACGGTAAGGCCGATGATGACCTGGATTGACTGACCTTGGACCACCAAGCCATGCGTACCGATCGCCTTGAAGGAAGCCTCGGGTGCAACGACGCCCTTGTCCTTGACGTTAACGCGCAGACGGGTAGCGCAGTTAGTTACATCGATGATGTTATCCGCGCCACCGAGCAGATCGAGGATTTTCTCGGCAAGCACCAAGCGCTCATCATCTTTACTCTGGGCGACCGATTTGCCAGCAGCACCGCCCTGCTTTTGCTTGTAGTCGGCCTTGGACTTGAGCTCGACCTCAACATCGTCATCCTCGCGACCGGGGGTCTTAAAGTCGAACTTGACGATCAGGAAACGGAAGACCACGACCCAAAGGGCGGTAAAGCACAGACCGACAAGGATGGAGATGGCGTACTGCAGACCGTGTGCAGCCCAAAGGGGCAGCCAGTCCCACGAGAGCATCGAGATGATGCCTCCGTCAAAGATACCCACGACGCCAAGGAGGTTTTGAGCCATGCAGCCAAGCGCTCCGAGCACGCAGTGGACGACGAACAGGCCGGGCGCGATGAACAGGAAGGTGAAGTCAAGCGGCTCGGTAATACCGCAAAGCATAGCGGTAAGGGTGACGGGAATGAGCAGAGCCTTGACGCGCTGCTTGCGCTCGGGTTTGGCGGTCATATAAAACGCAATGGCGACGCCAAGCGAGCCGAAGACTTTAGTCCAACCAGGGCAGGTATAGGCAGCCCAGGGTGCGACATCCTTAAGAGCAATGCTCGGATCGGCAGCCAGTTGGGGCAGGATGTTGGCCCAAGCAGCAAAGATGCCGCCGTTGACCGCCGCGTTGTCGTAATAGAACGGCGTATAGATAAAGTGGTGCAGGCCTGTAGGAATCAGCACGCGCTCGAAGAAAGCAAAGACGCCCACGCCAAACGTACCGGCGGAAAGGATGAATCCCTGGAAGGCAGCGATAGCAGCCTGAACATGCGGCCATACCAGGCAGGCGATAAGAGCGACCGGAACCATAACGAAGAAACCGATCATATAGATGAACACGGAGCCCGAGAACACGCCCAGCCACTCAGGAAGTTCGGTGTCGAAGTACTTGTTGTGAAGCATCGTGGCAATACCTGAAATGATAAGCGCACCCATGATGCCCATATCAAGCGTTTTGATGCTTGCGATAGTGGCAAGACCAGTACCGTTGCCCGCCTCGACAGAGTAGTCGACCCCAAAGACAGGGCCCCACTGCCCCAAGATTGTGCTTACAAAGTAGTTGAAGGTAAGGTAGATGGCCAAAGCCTCCATGCAGCAGCGAGCGTTCTGCTTGTTCGCGAGCGAGATTGGCAACGCTACGCAAAACAGCAACGGCATCTGGTTAAAGAGCGTCCAACCACCCTGGAGCAGCACATTCCAGCAATCAAACCAAAGATGGCCCGCAGTGGCCATCTCGCCAAAGATCGCCTCGGTGGTAAACAACGTACCCAGGCCGACGACGATTCCGGAAAATGCGAAAAGAATTGCAGGCGTGTACATTGCACCGCCGAAACGTTGTATCTTTTGCATCATGACGGGGAATCCCCCTCTCTTCATTCGGAGCGACTGCGGTTTTGGCTTCACTCGAGACCGCAGACGCGCCGTTTGCGTGTACCTCGTGCAATAGGACGGGTGGGCCCGCTTCCCTGACTTCTTGCGCTTCTATTTTTATCATATCACTTATCTAGACAAGTTAATACGGTTTCCGTGTTCGGCAAACGGTCGATTATTGGCCGTAAACGGTATATCTCCACTATTTTGCCTGCTAAAGCTGATATAGCTGATGGCCACAATTCATATTTCTTTTCTACTTGTCTAGATATGCTTGTCTATATCTGTATACATGCCTATACTTCATTACAACATTCACCGCCACATTAAGGAGTCACCATGAAAAGCGCGGTCTTCTATGGAAAGCACGACCTCAGAGTCGAGGAATCGGCAAAGCCGACCGTGGGCAAGCGCGACGTTCTGATCAACGTCAAAGCTTGCGGCGTCTGCGGTACCGACGTTCATATCTATGAAGGCGACAAGGGTGCAGCGGACGTTACCCCGCCCACGATCCTTGGCCATGAGTTCGCGGGCGTTATCGAGGCCGTGGGCTGCGATGTCACCGGCTTTAAGCCGGGCGATCGCGTGTGCATCGACCCAAACCATCCCTGCGGCTGCTGCGAACCCTGCCGTGACGGAATCAACCACTACTGCGAGCATATGACCGGCTACGGCACCACCGTTAACGGCGGCTTTGCGGAGTACTGCTCCGTCGATATGCAGCAAGTCTACAAGTTGGGCGAACACACCAGCTTCGAGCAGGGTGCTATGACCGAGCCCGTCGCCTGCTGCCTGCACGGCATCGATATGTGCAACATCAAGCCCGGCAGCACAGTTGTCGTTATCGGCGGTGGCATGATCGGTCTGCTCATGATGCAGCTTGCCAAAAACGCTGGTGCAACCAAAGTCGTTTTGCTCGAGCCTGTCGAGGGCAAGCGCGAGGTTGCGCTCAAACTCGGCGCCGACCTGGCAATCGACTCCATCCGCGAGGATGTCCCCGCCCGCCTGGAGCAGGAAGGCGTCGGCAACGTCGATGTCGTTATCGAGTGTGTTGGCAAGCCCGTCACCATCGAGCAGGCCATCCAGATCGCCGGCCACAAGGCTACGGTCATGATGTTCGGACTTACCAAGCCCGATGAGACAATCACCGTCAAGCCCTTCGAGGTCTTCCAGAAGGAGCTCGAGCTCACCTCGTCTTACATCAACCCTTACACACAGCGTCGCGCGCTCGAGCTCATCGACTCCGGCAGGCTCGACGTATCCTCGATGGTCGCCAAGGTGGCTTCCCTCGACGAGCTCGGCGCCATCCTATCGGACCCGGCACTGCGCGCCATGGGCAAATATATAATTGACCCCAGTAGGTAATTCGATCGACGCCCGTGCGGACGGCTCCCCACCTGCCGTCCGCACGCACACATCTAGGAGACCGTCATGGCGCGAGCCATCTTTCAAACTATTTATGACAACGTGAAGCAGTCGATTGACGACGGCACATACGCCTATCAGAGTTATCTGCCTTCGGAGACTGAGCTCACGCAGCTGTTTGACTGTTCGCGCATGACGGTCCGTCGCGCTATCTCGATGCTTGCGGCAGATGGTTACGTGCTCCCCCAGCAAGGCAAAGGCATGCGCGTCATTCGCAACATCAGTGACGAGAAGAGTCGTGGCGGCGGCGGACTCGAGACCTTTAAGGAAATCGCGACCAGCCGAGGCTTTGAGCTCAAGACTGTCACCACCGTCTTTGAGCTCCTCGTCTGTAGCAAGGCACTCTCCAAGATTACCGGATTTCCCGAAGGCTGCGAGCTCACGCGCGCCAAACGCATCCGTTATGCAAACGGACATGCCGTGTGCTCCGACGACTCCTATTACCTAAGCTCACAGGTACCGGGACTGACACCCGAGATTGTCAACGATTCAATTTATCGTTACCTCGAAGAAGATCTTGGCATTAAGATTGCCACGGGCAAACGCGATGTAACGATTGAGCATCCCACGCCCGAAGATGCGCGCGTGCTCGATCTCGACGACTTTAACGCACTCGCCGTTATACGCGGGCAGACCTACAACGCCGACGGCATCCTTATGGAATACACCGAGACCAAACAGGTCCCCGGGTTCTTTTTGCTCCATGAAACCGTGACGCGCAACGGCACCGGTCGAACCGGCCACCAAAGCAGCATGAACTAACCATCTATTAGTTGCGGTGGGATAGTTCCTAGAATGACCAGCTTAAGGGCAAAACAGGAACTATTCCACCGCAATTTTTTTGGCCGGCGGGGCAGTACCTGTCCCACCGGCCATCATTTACGCTCTTTTAGCTAGTCCGCGAGCTTCTCCACCTGATCGAGCATCTTGTCGAGCTTAGCCTTTGCCTCAGCCTTGACCTTCTCAGCTTCTTTGTGAGCCTTCGCCTTCTGGGCGGCCTTTTCCTCGGCTTCGGGATCGACGACGACCAGATTGGACGCGTCATGCTCAACCAACTTGAGCGCATGCTCGGGGCACACCTTGACGCAGGCACCGCAGCCCAAGCAATACGTGGACTCCAACGCAAAGCGGCCGCTTCCCACCAGATCGCAGGCAAACGTGGGGCATACGTTGACACACTCGCCACATGACGTGCACTTGTCAAAATCGCACTCCGGCGTACTCACCTGCATGTTCTGGGCAAGCTCGGGATGGTTTTGCAGCGTCGAAAGCACCAGCTGGCGCCCGTGCGTGAGCGAACGGCGACGCTTGGTCGTCGTGGTGCCGCACATGGTGTTGAGCGTGCGCTCAAGCTGCGTGATCTGGTGACGGTGGGCCTTCAACCTCTGCGTCACTGAGGCCAGTGCCGCCGTCGCCGGATTGAGCTTAGTCACGGTTAGACCCGTGGTACGGGCAATCTTATCCATGTACTCCTTGCGCTCGTACTCGCGGCGCTTATGGCACTTGAGGCTCTTGGGGTCTACCTCCAGGCCCATACCCGTGCCGGACCACTCCTCGGCGGTAGCAATGGCCTCGCCCAGGATGTCCTCGCCACCGGTGTTGCGGCACTTATCGCACACGCCCAGCGGCAGGTAGACGCTCACGTTGGGATAGTCGGCCAGCACCGAGAACCAGGTCTCGGCAGTAATATCGCCCACGCAGGCGACGACGACCTCGTTCTCGCGCGGCATGCGCTTGAGGGCGCGCGTGCAGGTGACGTAGGCGGTCTCGTGGCTCGTAGCTGCAGAGACGATATCGTCATACAGGTTTTTGGGCGCCAGGCGCGGAGAGATGATCGCCTCCGTCGGGCAAGCAGCGGCGCACAGACCGCACTTACGGCAACTGTCGAGAATCTCGATAGCATCTTCCTCGATCTCAATGGCGTTCACCGGGCACACGTCCATGCACGCGGTGCAGCCGCTCTTTTCGTTTTTGCAGGTCAGGCACGGAATGGTGTTGCCGCGCGGACGCTCCTTGTAGTCGGCAGGATTCCACTGCGGCGCCGACGGATCGAGTGCGTCGGTCACACCGCCAAGCGGGTTTTTAAGAAAGTCGAAACCCTTGCTGATCTCGATAATGTCATCAAACAGATCGTGTTCCTGCGCCATGCGCGGCCCCTCCCTGAGCAGTGCAAACAAGCAAGAAATAATGATACGCCATCGGCCCGTGCCTCGAGCAAATTACACGCGGAGCACCTTTGCGGCAAATAGCCCATGGCCTATCGCCGCCTCGATTGCACAAGGTCAATCAAGCGCCAAACTATGCCTCGCACATGAGCTGCACGAGCTTTTGTTTGGTCACCTTGGCCTGCTCGTTGGCTATGTTACGCTCGTTTCTAAAGGCCGCATTTGCAACACCCTGCAGGTCGGCATCGGAAATCTCGCCAAGGCCCAGCTCCTCGAGCGTCGTCGGCAGACCAACGCGCTGGCAAAACTCGAGCACCCGATCAAGCTCGGGCGCACGCTCTAGGCGCAGCTGCACCACCAGACCAAATGTCACGGCCTCACCATGCATGGCCTTGCACTCGGGCAGAATCGTCAGACCGTTGGCGATGGCATGTGCCAACGCCAGGCCGCCACTCTCAAAGCCAACACCCGAAAGCAGAATATTGCACTCAATCAGGCGCTCAACCGCCGGCGATATACGGCCCTTTTTGAGATCGCGCTTGGCAGCGACGCCGCACTCCATGAGCGTGTCATAGCAGGCACGAGCCGTAACCAAGGCCAAGTGTCCCGGCGCGCCACTGTGCTCGTTAGCGCCGTGCGCCGCGGCACACGAACGCGCCTCGAAGTACGTTGCCAGTGCGTCGCCCATACCAGCGACCGTCATCCGCAGTGGTGCTGCCGCAACCACGTTGGTATCAACCACGACCAGGTCTGGATTCTTCTCGAGCATCAGGTAGCGGTCGAACGACCCATCCTCGTGATACAGCACCGAAATCGCGCTGCACGGACCGTCCATCGAAGCCGCCGTGGGGCATACGCACAACGGCAACTCGGCATAAAACGCTACTGCCTTGGCGATATCGAGCATCTTGCCACCGCCAATACCCACCACCATGTCGCAATACTCAGCCTGGGCTTCCTTAGCCATTTCGACAACGGCCTCTTCCGTACACGGACCGTCATAAATCTTAAAGAACGGCTCGCTTAGATCTTCGTCCAGAACTCCATCGACGATCTGCCTGCACAGCCGATCCTCGGTGCCCTGGTCAAACAGGACATAGGCAGCGCAGCCCAACCATGACAAATACCTGCCCTGACGCGAGAGCTCACCCGGCCCCTGAACATGGTGACGGAGATGTACTCCCTGCCCGCCTATGGCTCCCTGGACCCCAACCCCCTGATGG
>USIL01000064.1:0-6920 GCA_900554655.1 uncultured Collinsella sp. | reverse complement strand
GGGTCAGCCCGTGGGAGGCCAGGGCGCCGCTGACCGGTGGACGGCACCGAGCCGTCAGCGAAACTGAAGAAGGGGGAGGCCTCGCGGCCTCCCCCCTTTTTTGCGTTTACGGGCTTTTGTCTCACATAGTAGCTGTGTTTTATAACCCTCGTTTGTCGCATCTTCTGCGAACGGGCTACAATAACTTAGTCTGTGCGATATGGAGGTGAACATGGCTGAAGCTGGTATCGGCGTTGATATCGTCGAGATTTCCCGCATGAAATCAATTCTTGAAAAGACGCCGTCGTTTGCTCGGCGTGTGTTTACAGAAGAAGAGCGTGCGTATTGTGATGCATCATCGCGTCCCGCTGCTCACTATGCCAGCCGCTTTGCTTCGCGCGAGGCGGTACTTAAAGCTCTCGGCACGGGTTTTAGTCAAGGCGTTGGTCGCAAGGATGTTTCGGTTACGCGTGATAAACTCGGCAAACCGAAGGCGCTGCTTTCGGGCCGTGCTCTCGAGATCGCTCAAGAGCTGGGTGTTGTTGAGGTCGCTCTTTCCATTACGCTTACAGGAGACTTAGCCGTTGCGAATGCCATCGCGATTACCGAAGATGCTCGGCCTAAGCCAAAAGAGGAAAAGGTGAGCACCAAGAAACGCGTAGCGCAGACATTTAAAGAGGCTCGCTCTGTTTTAGATGAGCTTGAGCAGCTGCAGAATTCAGCATTGACGGAGCACCTGGGCGATGCTTCGCAAGATACGCTAGGAGCATAGATGAAACCGGTTTTGAGTACCGAAGAAGTCGTTCGTCTCGAGGATATCATCGAACGCGAAGGGACTTCGAAGGCCGAGCTTATGGAGCTAGCGGGTGAGTTTGCCGCCAACGAGGTCTTGAAGCTCAATCCCGATCGGGTTCTCGTTCTGGTCGGTTTTGGTAATAATGGCGGCGACGGTTGGGTTGCCGCCGATATCCTGAGCCATAAGGGTGTGGACGTGGATATCGTTTCTCCGGTTGAGCCGGATGAGATTCCTGCTGCTCTGGCACGTCATGTTGCTCGTCGTACTGCCGGCCGCGATGTGCACGTTTGCGTCGGCCCCTCGCGTGACGAACTCGAGGTTTTGATCGATAAGGCCGATGTTGTTGTCGATGCCATTTTTGGTACCGGGTTCCACGGGAATCTGCGTGCGCCGTTCTCCATCTGGATTCCTACGGTCAATGAATGCGCCGATTGTGTCGTATCCATTGATGTTCCCTCGGGCCTGAATGCCGAGACGGGCGTTGTTGATGACGACTGCATTCGTGCCGAGCATACGGTGACGATGATTGCGCCCAAGATTGGTCTGTATAGCGCTGATGGTCCTGAGTATGCTGGCGATTTGATCTGCGGCAATCTTTACGACCGTCTTGACGAGGTCATCGATGATGTCGACCACGCCGCCGAGATTGTCGAGCCCGGTGACTTAGTTGATTACTTTGCCCCACTACCTACGAATATCGATAAGTATTCCCGTGGCTCTGTGCTTATTGTCGCCGGATCTGCGCAATATCCTGGTGCTGCCATTATGGCGGCCAAGTCTGCAGCTCGCGCGGGTGCTGGTTACGTGGCAGTTGCGGCTCCTGACGCCTGCGCCAATCTTATTCGCATGGCACTTCCTTCGATTCCCGTCTTTGCTATTCCGTCTGATTCCCGCGGCTCCTTTGGCGCCGCTGCGCGCATGACGGTGTGCGAGATTGCAAAGAAGTACAGCTGTGTACTGTGCGGTCCCGGTATGACGACATCTGCCGGCGCTATGCAGGTGGTTTCGGGCTTGCTCGAGCTTGATGTACCGCTTATTTTGGACGCCGATGCACTCAACTGCCTTGCTAAGATTGCCATTGACGGTATTGATAGTAACCCCGAGATGTATCGTCGCGAGCAGCCGTTGGTTATGACGCCGCACTATCGTGAGCTTTCGCGTCTGGTTGCCGGTGACGAGGTGAACGACCTTGGTACCGCGATTGCAGCCGCGCAGAAGGTTGTCTGGGCTGCAGGCTCCGACAATCTGGTGGTCATTGCCAAGGGGCCGACGACGGCTATCTGTGGCGTTGAGCGTGTGCTGCTGCCACTTTCGGGTCCGGCTTCTCTGGCAACTGCCGGTTCGGGTGATGTTCTCGCGGGTATTTTGGCCGGCACGCTTGCCACCATGCGCGACGAGATGGATCGTTGGGAGTTGCTGTATTCGTACGCCGTCGCACTTCACAGCTACGCCGGTTTTGCCGCGGCGACGGAGTATGGTGAGAAGAGCGTTATCGCGACCGATCTTATCGACTTGATCGGTCCGGCCATGGAACTGGCGGCAAAGGATGCGCTCGAAGATCTGGGAATCATGGACGAAGGGTCGGATGACTAATCATGAATAAAGCCGATTTGACGCGCTGGTCCTGGGTCGAGATCGACCGCGGGGCGCTCCGTCGCAACACGAGGGCCTATAAGAACTTGCTGAATCCACGTCAGCGCCTGTGCTGCGTGGTCAAGGCCGATGCTTATGGCCATGGAGCTGTTGAGTGCGCCAAGATCATGTATTCGGCCGGTGCCGACATGTTTGCCGTGGCGACGGTTAACGAGGGCGTTGAGCTCCGACAGGGCGGGATTACGAAACCCATCCTCATCCTAAGCGAGCCGCCTATCGAGGCCATTCCGACGTTGCTCGAGTTTGATATCATGCCTTCGGTCTATACGTCTGACTTTGCTCTTGCGTATGGCGAATGTGCCGTCGCGGCGGGCAAAGTGGGCAAGTATCATCTCGCCATCGAGACGGGCATGAATCGTATCGGCGTTCACTACACGCAGGTGCTCGACTTTGTCCGCGGTATAAATTTCCATCGCGGTATTCAGTGCGACGGCGTATTTACGCACTTCGCCACGGCCGATGAACCTTCGGGCTGGGACTACAAGCTGCAGTGTCAGCGCTTTACCGAGGCCGTTCAGGCCATTAAGGATGCGGGTTTTGAGTGCGGTATCGTGCACTGCGCCAACACGCCGTCCTCGATGCTCGACCCCTCGATGCATTTTGATATGATCCGCGCCGGCGTTGGCTTGTATGGCATGCAGCCGTGCGAGCTGAGTGGCCGCGTGATGCAGCTTGATCCCGTTATGAGCGTCCATGCGCGTGTGACGCGCGTGGCACACCCTGCGATGGGTGAGGGCGTGGGCTACGGTTTTACCTACCGCGTACCGCGTACGCGCGTTCAGATCTGCACGCTGCCGATCGGTTATGCCGATGGCCTATCGCGTACGCTTTCCAATCGTATGGATGTGCTGTATCGCGGCGAGCGTGTGCATCAGGTTGGCAATATCTGCATGGACCAGTTTATGGTCGCCATTCAGTCCAACCCGGCACACGAGATTCCCGAGGCCGAGTATGGTGACGAGATGATCATTGTCGGCCGCGATGGCGATGCCGAGATCACTATGGACGAGATGGCCCGACTGCGCGGAACGATTAACTACGAGGTCGCCTGCGGCTTTGGCATGCGTCTCGACAAGGTCTACGTGTAGGAGCCGCTATGGGCGTCATGCACATCCCCGGCCATACCCATCAGGCACCACGTGAGGTCGCACTCGAGGAAATTGAGGCCGTTCTGGGCGATTGTCACCTCTGCCAGCTCTACCAGTCGCGTCACAATATCGTGTTTGGCGTGGGAAACCCCCGCGCTCGCGTGATGTTTATTGGTGAGGCGCCGGGCCGCAATGAGGATTTGCAGGGCGAGCCCTTTGTGGGGGCGGCAGGCGAGGACCTCAACGGCATTTTGTCGCTGGCGGGCCTCAAACGCGAAGACGTCTACATTGCCAACGTGCTTAAGTGCCGCCCGCCGGGAAACCGCAATCCGCGTCCCGAGGAAGTGCTGGCTTGCTCGCCGTTTTTGCGTGAGCAGATTCGAAGCATCTGGCCCGATATTATCGTGACGCTCGGCAACCCCGCGACGCACTTTGTGCTTAAGACCGAGATTGGCATTACTAAGCTGCGCGGCAGGTTCCACCAGATGGGGCATTTTGTAGTAATGCCCACGTTCCATCCGGCAGCAGCGCTGCGCAATCCGGCGTGGCAGGAGCTGCTGGAGGAAGACTTTAAGATGCTGGGCGACTATCTGGAGCGACATCCCGCACCAGAGGACGCCTCGGAATAATAAGGAGCATATATGTCCCTGGAGCGCCTGGGGGTAGGTACTTACAAAACGACTTGCGCTGCCGATACGGAGTACTTTGGCGAGCTAATTGCACCGTGCCTTGAGGACGGCGATGTGCTCATCCTGACCGGTGGCCTGGGAGTGGGCAAAACTCACTTTACCAAGGGCGTCTCGCGCGGGCTGGGCGATGAGCATATGGTTACGAGCCCTACGTTTGCGCTCATGGCCGTTCACGATCAAGGCCGTATTCCGCTGTTTCACTTTGATCTATACCGCCTGGAGCATGCCTACGAGCTCGAGGATACGGGCATTTTCGATGTGCTGGGCTATGAGGGTGCTTGCTTGCTGGAATGGGGCGAACAATTCCAGGACGAGCTGACGGATGAGTATCTTTCGGTGACGCTCAAGCGTGATGAGGGCGACAGCGATGTGCGAACGATAACGCTCGAGGCACACGGTGACCGCGCAATGGAGCTTTCCCATTTGATTGATAAGGCTGTACAAGATGAGCTTGCATAACGACAACGCGCTGGTGGTGGCGCTCGATACCTCGACCGACATGCTTGCCTGCGCGGCAAGCTGGATTGATGGGCAGACGGGCGAGACGAAGCTCGTGAGTGGCGACCACATGTGTCGCCGTCACGCCAACGTTGAGCTCGTGAATACCGTTGATGGCGTGCTGGCTCAAGCCGGTCTGGATCGCAGCGATGTTGGTTACTACGTGGTCGGCCGCGGCCCGGGGTCGTTTACGGGTGTGCGCATCGGCATCTCCACTGCCAAGGGCCTCGCGCGCGGTGCCAATGTTCCACTGCTGGGCGTGTCGACGCTCGACGCTTGCGCTTGGACGGCGTGGAAGGCTGGCGTGCGCGGCAAGCTTGGTATCTTGGCCGATGCCATGCGCGGTGAGGTATATCCGGCACTATATATGCTGGGCGATGAGGGTCCCGAGCGTCAATTTGAGCGCGAACACGTGGTCAAGGCCGCCGTGGCGCTCGATGAGTGGCGCCGAGCAGCGGACTGGGACCAGGTTCAGCTGACCGGTGACGGTCTCGTGCGCTATGGCAAGCTGCTGGGTGAGGACGAGACCGCCCGCTGCGTGGAGCGCGACCTGTGGTGGCCTTCGGGCGAGGGCTTGCTGCTCGTGCACGCTGCGGGTGACGGCGATCCGGCTCGCGTCCTGCCGATTTACACGCGCCTTTCGGATGCCGAGGAAAACGAGCGCAAGCGTCTTGGTCTTGCCGAGAGTGCGCAGAGCGAAATTACGGGCGTTGCCGATGAGCTCGCCGGTCGTCATCTGCAGTTCCGTCCCATGGGCGCGGCGGATGCCGAGGGCGCGAGCGCGCTAGAGGCTGCCTGCTTTGAAGGTGCCGGACACGAGGCGTGGACGCCGGGCATGTTCCTGTCCGAACTGGGCGAGGACGTCGCTGCGCCGCGCAGTTGGTGGGTGGCACACGACGACGGCAAGCTGCTGGGCCTTGCCGGCGGTATGGTCGTGGACGGTGATGTGCAGATTCTGGATGTCGCCGTCGACTCGGCACATCGCCGTGAGGGCATTGCCCGCAAGCTGCTGTCGCATGTGAGCTATGATGCCCAGATGCTCGGCTGCACCACGGCTTCGCTCGAGGTCGAGGACGGCAACGAGGGCGCGATTGCGCTCTATGCCGCTCTGGGCTTTACCGAGGTGGGTCGTCGTCGTGGCTACTACGGTGTCGGCAAAGACGCCATCGTCATGACGGCCCCACTTCCCCTCGTACTTCCGGTCGATAACGCCTCGCCCGAGCCGACGGCAGCCGAGCAACGCGTATGGCCGCTGCCTGCGCCTGGGCGCTCCGAGGGGGAGCGCGCCGAAATTGAGCGCCGCCGCCTGGTGCTCGCTATCGAGAGTTCCTGCGACGAGACGGCCGTGGCGATTATCGATGCGGATGGCAATATGCTGGCCAACCAGGTGTCGACACAGATTGATTTTCATGCCCGCTTTGGCGGCGTGGTGCCCGAGATCGCCTCGCGCAAACACGTTGAGGTGATTGTGAGTGTCGTGGATGCGGCGCTCGAGGATGCCGCAGCATCGCTTGGTCTTGAGGGTGGAGCCATTGCTCCCAGCGAGCTTGCCGCCGTGGGCGTGACACAGGGTCCGGGCCTGGTGGGCGCCCTCGTGGTGGGCGTTGCCTTTGCCAAAGGCTTTGCCTACGCTGCCGGTAAGCCGCTCGTATGCGTCAACCATCTGGAGGGGCATCTGTTTGCCAACCTGCTGGCGCAACCCGACCTCAAACCGCCGTTTATCTTCACGCTTGTCTCGGGTGGGCACACCATGCTCGTGCACGTGAAGGCGTGGGGCGACTACGAGGTGCTCGGTGAGACGCTCGACGACGCTGTGGGCGAGGCCTTCGACAAGGTAGCCAAGGCGTTGGGTCTGGGCTATCCCGGTGGCCCCATCATTTCCAAGCTGGCCGAGACGGGCAACCCCAAGGCGATCGATTTCCCCCGTGCGCTTAACAGCAGGGGAGACTATCGCTTCTCGCTTTCGGGCCTCAAGACGGCGGTGACGCTCTACATCGAGCAAGAGACCAAAGCCGGGCGCACGATTCACCTGCCCGATCTGGCGGCTTCGTTTGAGGCGGCTGTCTTTGACGTGCAGTACAAGAAGGCCAAAAACGCATTGCACGCTACCGGATGTAAGGAATACTGCATCGGCGGCGGCGTCTCGGCCAACCCGCATCTGCGCGAGATGATGATCAAGAAGCTTGGGCGTCAGGGGATCCGCGTAACGGTGCCGCC
>USIL01000063.1:0-7034 GCA_900554655.1 uncultured Collinsella sp. | reverse complement strand
GGCAGCGTCAACAACGAGTTCACCAAGATCGTCCAGACGCGCCCCAACACCTACCTGGTTGCCAACATGAATCTGCCGCTGCTGATCCAGCTGCTCTTTTCGGACCAGGAGGCTCCCGCCGATCAGGTTATCCGCGAGATCCTCGCGGCTGACGACACGCGCGTCAAGTTTGTCAACGACCTGCTGACCGATGCGGATGACGAGGAAGAGTTCTAGTCACCGCCTGCTATTAATGGGGCCGGGTTTCCGGCATGAGACCTTTGGGGGTCAATCATGATTCAACTGCTTCGCGTCGACCATCGTCTGCTTCATGGCCAGGTGGCCGTCTCTTGGGTCCAGGGCTTGGGCTCCGACTGCATCTTCTGCGTTGGCGACAAGGTTGCCAACGATCCCGTCTGGAAGACTACGCTCAAGATGGGAAAGCCGGCCAACGTCAAGCTCGTCATCAAGGACATGGAGCACGCCATAGAGGCCATCAACTCCGGTGTTACCGATAAGTACAAGATGATCATCTGCGTCGCCAGCATCGCCGAGGCCAAGCAGCTTGTCGACGGCTGCCCGCAGATCACCTCCATCAACCTGGGCAACACCAAGTCCAAGGACGAGCAACGTCCCGATGCCCGTAAGATCTCCCGCCAGATCTTTGTGACTGCTGCCGAGGAAGAGGACATTCGCGAGCTCGTCGGCCGCGGTGTCGAGGTCGAGATTCGCGCTCTGGCCGACGACCCCAAGGTCGATGCCCTAAGCGCCCTCTAATTGGGAACCACGGGCGGCGCGCACGGCGCCGCCCCTATTCGTGGGCGTACCGGATAAACGCTTTACCCGTTACCCCCATCTACCGTTCACCGGGAGTACACGCCCGTTGAGCGATTGGTATTAAATAGTTTTCGCATGACTATATAATTGGTATCAAATCATTTGCACCGGTTTAGGTGTTAACAGCACACCGGTACAAGCTGGATCTGTCTGGGCGATTGTCGGCATGGAAAAGGGCGCGCTGACAAGTCGGGAATCGCCGCGCGGATCCAAGAGGGATCAAAGGGAGGAACAATGCTTGTTCAAGCGATCCTCATCGGACTTATCGCTGCCTTCGGTAAGCTCGATTATCAGCTCGGTACGCTCTATGCGTTCCGCCCGATCGTTCTGTGCCCGCTCGTCGGCATAGTCCTCGGGGACCTGCAGTCCGGCCTCGCCATCGGTGCGAGCCTCGAGCTGCTCTTCATGGGTTCTATCTCCATCGGCGCTTACGTGCCGCCCGATGAGTGTATTGGCGGTGTGCTCGCCTGCGCCTTCGCTATTCAGCTGGGTCAGAGCACCGAGGCCGCTATCGCGCTCGCGATGCCCATCGCCACTCTGTGCCTGGCCATTAAGAACGTCGTCAACGCCGGTATGCCCCTTCTGGTCGACCGTGCCGACGTCTTTGCCAGCAAGGGTAACCTCAAGGGTATCTACGCTATGCACTGGATTATCGGTCTCGTGATTGTCGTCCTGGCCTTTATCCTGTGCTCGGTCTCCTTCTATCTGGGTGCCGACGCTGTTCAGGGCCTGCTCGACTTCATCCCGACGTTCGTCCTCGATGGCTTTGGCGTCGCAGCCAACATCCTGCCTGCCATGGGTTTCGCCATGCTCGGCCGTCTGGTGCTTACCAAGCAGCTCGTGCCGTTCTACTTCCTGGGCTTCCTGCTGTGCTCCTATGCCAACGTGCCCGTCCTCGGCGTCGCCCTGATCGCAATCATCATCGGCATCGACAAGTACGACCTGCTGGGCCTTGGTGGCGCCCAGTCCCAGCTTTCTGTGGAAGGGGATGATGACGATGACTTCTAATCCCGAGAACCAGATTACTCGCTCCGACCTCATTAAGAGCGCCGTGAACACCGGCGCCCTGGGCATGGAATTCTCCTGGACCTACTACAAGCAGATGAACATTGCCTTCTGCCTGATGGTCGCCAACATGCTCAAGAAGATCTATGCCGGCCGCCCCGATGATTACGCCGAGGCCCTGCACCGTCACAGCGCATTCTTCAACATCACCCCGCAGCTCGCTCCCTTCGTGGGTGGCATCGCGATGGCCATGGAAGAAAAGGTCGCTCGTGGCGAGGTTGAGCCCGAGAGCGTCAACGACATCAAGGCCGCCCTCATGGGTCCGCTTTCCGGCCTGGGTGACTCCTTCTTCCTGTCCACCCTGCGCGTCGTCGCCGCTGCCGTGGGCATCAGCCTGTGCCAGGCCGGCAACGTCTTTGGCCCCATCGCCTTCCTGCTCGTCTACAACATCCCGGCGTTCCTGATTCGTATCTTTGGCGCTATCAAGGGTTATGAGCTAGGCATTGGCTTCCTCGACGAGGCTCAGAAGACCGGCCTGATGCAAAAGATCATGGCCTGCGTCGGCATTGTCGGCGTTATGGTCGTCGGCGCCATGAGCAAGGACATGTTCTGGGCTTCGTTGCCCATCGCCATTGGTCAGGGCGACTCCGCCCAAACTCTCCAGGACATCCTGGACGGCATCATGCCCGGTATGCTCGGTATGGCCGCCTTCTGGCTCTACTACTGGCTGCTCTCCAAGAAGATCAACCCGATGGTCCTGATCCTCTGCACCATGGTCGTGGGCATCATCGGCGCTTACTTTGGCGTGCTTGCCTAATATGTTCGAATCGCGCTTCCATCGCGTCTAACGGTTGCGTCGATCTTTGGGGGGCTTGTCGCATCTGCGGCGGCCCCCTGTTTTTTAAAACTCCGTACGAAAGGGGAGGGCTATGGTCGTACCCGAGCTTTCGCTCATGAACATCAACCATCGTTACTACAGCATCGAGACGTTTTTTAAGGCTGCAGGTGAGGCCGGCTATCGCAATATCGAGCTGTGGACCGGCTCGATGCACCTGTATGTGGATTGCCATGAGCACGATTCGGTGGATAAGATTCGCGATCTTGCCGCCCAATACGGTATCAAGATCGTGTGCGTGTGCCCCGAGCAGAACAACCCCAAGCCGTGGAACGTCGCGGTGCGCGGTGAGGCGGGCCAAAAACGCATCCTCTCGTACTTTAAGAATGTGATCGACGTTGCCGTTGAGTTGGGCGTGCCGCAGATTCTGGTGACGAGTGGTTGGGCCTATCTGGACGAGCCGGCTGAGGACGCCTGGGCCCGCAGCGTTGCCATGCTGCGCTCGGTGTGCGACTACGCCGATACGCGCGGTATTCGCGTCGCGCTCGAGGCCCTGCAGCCGTCGGAGTCCGTGTTGGTCAACACCGCACAGGATGTCGCGCGCATCCTCGAGGCGGTCGATCGTCCCAACCTGAAGGCCTGTATCGACTTTGGCGCCATGGAAGTTGCCGGCGACACGATCGACGGCTACTTTGAGGTTTTGGGCGACAAGATCGTTCACACCCACTTTGTAGATGTGGGCGGCGGCACGACGCATCTTGCCTGGGGCGACGGCGAGCGTGATATGCGTGCCGACCTCGAGGCACTCATGCGCCACGGCTATACGGGCTATGTCTCGGCCGAGACGTGTGATGGCCGCTACTATCAGGATCCGTCCAAGGCGACGACTCAGGTTATCGAGATGTATCGCCGTGTGACAGCGGAGATGGAAGCCGAATAACTAAACTGCGCGGTTGCGCCGAAACGCTTGGGCGGGTCTGGCGCAACGCTTTTATAGCTGGCGAGTTGTGGGGAACCCGTTGGCAGTAGCGCTCGAAATAGACAACTATTGGCGTTGTAATACCACTCGGGCGAGGAAACCGACCGTTCGCCGCAAATCTCCGTGAGTTTGGATTGGTATTAAATAACAAGCAATCGTATGGCTATAATTGGTATCAGCAAGAAGCGCGATGTATAGAATTGCGCACATGTGATGGGAGGACACACATGAAGGAGACCGAGAAGATCGAGATCATGCACTTCGACCAGGAGGGCTACCTCGAGGACGGCAGGAACGTCTACGAGGCCGGCAAGAAGATGACCGCCCTGGCCGACCGCGTGCACGAGGAGGGCTACGACGCCGTCTTCCTGATGGGCGTCGGCGGCACCTGGGACGAGTTCATGCAGCTCGAGTACCTCATGAACAAGTTCGGCGACCGCGACCTCGAGGTCTACCTGATCCACGCCGCCGAGTGGAACGTCATGGGCCACAAGCGCATGACCGACAGGTCCGTCGTGCTGACCGCCTCCGAGTCCGGCACCACCCCCGAGGTGCTCGAGGCCGTCGGCAAGATGAGGGAGATGGGCGTGCGCGTCTTCGCCATGACCAACCCCGAGGGCAAGATCGGGCAGGCCGTGGGCGCCGAGAACTGCGTCATGATGGCCTCCGACCACGGCGCCGGCGGCTGCGAGAAGGGCTACTACCTCGCCGACTGCTTCGGCCTGCGCCTGCTCAACCGCCGCGGCTGCTTCCCCAAGTTCGACCTGTTCATCGAGCAGACGAAGGACGTCTGGAAGGACATGCTCGACATCCGCAAGCGCTTCGAGCCGCGCGCCGAGGAGCTCGCCAGGAAGTACGCGCTGGCCGACTACACCATGTTCATCGGCTCGGGCGCGCTGTGGGGCGAGACCATCCTGTACTCCATGTGCCTGCTCGAGGAGATGCAGTGGAAGCGCATCCGCCACATCACCTCGCACGACTTCTTCCACGGCACGCTCGAGCTGCTCGAGCCCGGCGTCCCGGTGTTCCTGTTCATGGGAGAGGACGAGTGCCGCGCCCTCGACGAGCGCGTCCGCGCCTTCCTCACCAGCGGCGTGACCGGCGACGAGGACTACGTCATCATCGACACCGCCGAGTACGCGATCCCGGGCCTGGACGACGACTTCCGCGTCATCGTGTCCCCCTGGATCCTGTCGGTGCTCACCACCGACCGCCTCGCGCGCAACTACGAGCTGGTCACCAAGCACAACCTCAAGTACCGCCGCTACTACCACCAGTTCGACTACTAAGAGCTGGTCACGGGTCCGATATCTTGGCTGGTTGATATCTCGACCCTACACAAGGGCGTCCGCATTCGCGCGGGCGCCCTTTTTGCGTTGCCGTCGGCGCAGGGTGTCCTCGGCGGAAATCTCATCCCGGAATTTCGGCTCAGAGTGGGATGCGGTTTCCGGATGCGTCCCATTCTGAAGCCCCGAAACGGGACGCGCTTTCCGCTTGGGGTCCGATCCGGAAAGCTCATCCCGTTCCGAGCATCAAATCCGGGACATGCTTTCCGCGCTCCGCCCCTTGCAGAAAGCGCGTCTCCTTCCAAACACAAATCTTGCGGTACAGCTTCTGCAAAGACGCGAAGTGGCCGCTGACAGCAAAGAGGGGCTGCCGAGACAATGCCCGACGGCCCCTCCCCTCATAACTTGCTATCGATGCCAATCGCCACAAGGGCGCGGCTGCCTACTTGCTGATCGCGCCCGTCATATAGATAAACTGCACGCGATTTATATGTCCGCCCTGCTCGCCGTTGACAAAGTCCGTCGGCGTAAAGCCGGGGTTGAGCATTTCCTCGATCTTGTCCTTAACGGTGTCGATGACCTGAGTATCGAGATTGCTCGTTCGGTCGGTAAGCTCCTGCATGCCGTTGCCGAGCTCGGATGCGCCGCTGGCAAGCGTACCTGCACCCGAGGAGAGAAGATTCATGCCGCTAGCAAGGCTAGCAGCACCTGTCTTGAGCTGCGCCGCACCGTTGTTGAGCTGTGATGCGCCGTTGGCAAGCGCGGGCGTGGCACCGTTGAGCTGCTGTGTGCCCGCAGCAAGCTGGTCGGTGCCCGCGGCAAGAGCCGCGGCGCCATCGCTCAGCTGACCCGCGCCCGTTGCTGCAGAGCCAACACCGGCGACAAGACCGGGGTTCACGGCCGTGGGGTTTGCCGGGTTGATCGCGCTGTTCATATAGGCGATGGCTCCGGCCAGGCTCAGCTGTTGGCCATCCTGGACAGTGGTGTAGCCCTGAATGGCGCTATCGAGCGCGGTGACGGCACCCTGGGCGCCGCCCTGGGCGCCGGCCGCCTGGGCCAAAGTCGTAACCTGATCGGTAAGCGTGCCAAACATGGACTCGGCACCCTTAAGGCCCTGCGACACCTGCGTGTTAAGACCCTGCGCGCCCGCAACGGCATTGGATGCAGAATCGAGAAGCGCGGTAAGACCCGTCGCATCGGCGCTCGATGCCGCCGTGGCGGCGGCACCCGCGCTGGTAGCAGCACTGCCGGCACTTGCGGTGGCGGCATCCAGCTGTGCCGTAGCCTCGCTTAGCTTGGCTGCCGCAGCCTTGGCGGAGTCGAGATCGGCCGCGTTATCCAGCGCGTCCTGAGCATCGGCGACCGCCGCCTTGGCAGCGGCAATAGATGCAACGGTGCTCTCGGCGCCAGCCTTTGCGCTCTCGGCGTTAGCCTTTGCCGCATCGTTGCCCATGGCGCTCGCGGCCTGCTTTGCCCCGCCGAGCGCCTGCTGTGCACCGGCAAGGTACTGCCCCTCGCCGCTGAGCGCCGCCGTAAGACCCTGCGGCCCGTACAGCGCGCTGTAGGCGTTGCCCGACGTAGCGGTCACGGCGTCCTGGGCCGCCTTGGCCGCAGCCTGCGCCTTGGCAAGGTTTGCCTCCTGAGCCTGCTTGCCCAGCGTCAGCGCGTCGACGTACGTATCGGACCCAGCGGCAATTCCACTTATGCCGCCCGAGATCTGCTGTGCGCTCCCCTGCAGCTTGGAAAGGCCCGCCGAAAGATCGGACGCACCGCCCTTAAGCTGCACGGCACCGGCATTAACCCCCTCGGCACCGGCATTAAGGTTGCTCACGCCTTCGACCAGCGTGGGGACCTGCGCGTTGAGCTGACTCGTACCCGCCGCGAGCGCAGCGGCGCCACTGGACAGCGTGCCGGCACCGGTATTGGCCGTGGCAAGCGAGGCCGCGAGCGTCTTGACACCGTCGGCAACCTGGCCAGCACCGCTATTGGCCGTAGCAATACCGTTGGAGAGCTCCACGAGCTGGCTCGTATCCATGCTGCTCGAGTCCACATCGATGGCAAGATTCAGCGGCACGCCGACAATCTGCCAGCCATCAAACTCAAAATCCTCAAC
>USIL01000062.1:0-7099 GCA_900554655.1 uncultured Collinsella sp. | reverse complement strand
GGCCTGAGCACGCATATAGTTATCGCGCTCGGTGTCGGCCTGAACCTTCTCGAAAGGCTGACCGGTGGCGTCGGAAAGAATCTTGTTGAGCGTGGCGCGGGTCTCGCGAATCTCGCGCGCGGCGATCTCTATCTCGGTCTGCTGGCCCTGGGCACCGCCGCTGGGCTGGTGAATCATGACCTTGGAGTGCGGCAGGCAGAAGCGCTTGCCCTTGGCGCCGGCCGAAAGCAGCACAGCGGCCATAGACGCGGCCATACCGACGCAAATGGTGGAGACCTGCGGCTTAATGAAGTTCATGGTGTCAAGAATCGCCAGGCCGGAGTAGACCTCGCCACCGGGCGAATTGATGTAGAGCGAGATATCCTTCTCGGCATCCTGGCTCTCAAGATGCAGCAGCTGGGCAACGACCAGGTTGGCGCTGACGGAGTTGATCTCCTCGCCCAAGAAGATGATGCGGTCGTTGAGCAGGCGCGAATAGATATCGTAGCTGCGCTCGCCGCGCGGCGTCTGCTCGATAACGTATGGCACGAGGGCGGAATCGAACTTAGCGATCATACGCATCTCCATTTCTCTCTTGCGGACCAAATTGGTTCTAGATAAACGTACGGTGCCCGCATGCTATGCATTGGCTGGCACCGTACGAAGCTACCGGATAACCGGTGTATAACTTTACCCCATCACGGGCGCACGCATGCGCTCGCGGGCAAGGTGGCGAGAATTACTCGGCGTCCTTGGCGGTCTCGTCGACCTCGGTCACCTTGGCGTTCTCGACCAGGTGGTCAACGGCCTTGGAGCGACGGATGGACTCGCGGACGGCAGGCATGCGGCCATCGGCGATGAACTCGGCCTTGGAAGCCTCGACGTCCTTGACGCCGGCCTTCTCGAACTCGGCGTTGACGTCGTCCTCGGTGACCTCAATCTTGAGCTCACGGGCGAGGGCGTCGAGAGCCAGGGACTCACGGGCAACGTCGTTGGCCTGCTTGTGCAGGTCGCCGATGAACTGCTCCATGGTTAGGCCGGAAGCGGGCAGCCAGGTGTCCAGCGTCATGCCGCGGGCAGCGAGGTTGGACAGGAAGTTCTGGCCAAGCTCCTCAAAGACGGACTGCTCGTAGTCGGCATCCATCTCGTCGAGCTGCAGGCGCTCGGCGAGAGCGGAGACGCAACGGTTCTCCTTCTCGGCCGGGAGGCGGGAAGCCTTGTCCTGCTCGATCTCGATCTTGATGGCGTCGCGCATGGCGTCGATGCTGTCGAAGCCGAAGTCGGACTTGACGAGCTCGTCGGTGAGCTCGGGGGTGTTGCGGACCTTGATGCCCTTGACGGTGACCTCGACGGTGTGGGTCTCGGCCTCCTCGCCCTCCTCGACCTCGTCGGTCCAGGTGACGGTCTTGACGTCGTCAACGTTAGCGCCGATCAGGGCCTCGTTGAACTCCTTGGGGTTGCTGTCGCTACCGGCGATGAGCATGCGGCCCTCGGCGGCAAAGTTGTCGGCGTTCTCGACGGCCTTGAGGTCGACGGTGACGTAGTCCTCGGCCTCGACGGCGCGACCCTCGACGTCCTCGAAGGTGGCACGGTAGTTGAGGAGCATCTCGACCTGGTTGTTAATCTCGGACTCGGTGACCTCCGCAGGAGGCATCTCGATCTCGACGGCGTCGAAGGAGGAGAGCTCAGCAGCAGGACGCAGGGAGAACTCGACGGTGTAGGTGTAGTCCTCGTGATCCTTGGCGAGGTCGAGCTCCTTGTAGTCACCGTTCTTGGTGGGGACGATGTCCAGCTCGTTGAGGACGGCGGGCTCGTTGGCGGCGATCAGGTCGTTGGTGGCCTGAGCGAGGGTAGCCTCGGCACCAAGAGCGGAGTCGATGACCGGACGGGGGGCCTTGCCGGCACGGAAGCCCGGGAAGCGGTACTTCTTGGCGGTGTCCTTGTAAGCCTTCTTGATCGCGGCGTCGACGTCGGCGGCCGGGATGGTGACCGTAGCGGTGAGCTTGGCGTCCTTGACGTCAGAAGCGGTGATGTTCAACACGTTCCTCCTCATACTGCCCAGCTTATCTGAGGTGCTGGTACCTTTATGCAACAAAGAGTCGCGACGGCCGAAGCCGACGCAGATGCGTTGGTGCGGGCGAAAGGACTCGAACCTTCACGGGAATCCCACCAGAACCTAAATCTGGCGCGTCTACCAATTCCGCCACGCCCGCATGAGCGCACAGACTAGGAATGATAGCAGATACGAACGGCAAGCGCACGCACACCTTTTACAAGCTCACGACCTCACCACGAGTGCAAAAGGCGGGACGAGTTGCCCCGCCCCGCCAATTACGACTTGTTCGCCGACCCGCTACTCCCCCAGCAGGGCCTTCTCGGGCGTGATGGGCAGTGAGCGAACCTGATGGCCGGTGGCGTGCGCCACGGCCGAGGCAACGGCGGCGAGCGGCGTGTTGATGACGACCTCGCCGATCGACTTGGCGCCAAACGGGCCCGTCGGCTCGTAGCTCGGCTCAAAGGCCACGCGAATGCTGCCGATATCCAGGCGCGTGGGCAGCTTGTAGCTCATAAAGTTGCCGGTGCGCAGGCGGCCGCGGTCATCGTGCTCGACAATCTCGTAGAGCGCGTGGCCGATACCCTGGGCAATGCCGCCCTCGGCCTGGACGCGCGCGAGCGCCTCGTTGATAACGGTGCCGCAGTCCACAGCCGCCACGTAGTCCACCACGGTCACCTTGCCGGTGGCCTTGTCGACCTCGACCTCGGCAATGCCGGCCATAAACGGCGGGGGCGAAACGGGCAAGCAGGCAGAGGCATGCGAGGTGAGCGCGTCGCCGCCCGCGATGTTCTTTACGCACAGGTTGGCAAAGTCGCGCAGCGTGAGGTAGCGGTTCTGCTCGCGCGCGGCACGTTCGTCGGACAGGCGCACGTACTGGCCATCGAAGACCACGTCGGCGGCGTCCACGTCCCACATCTGGGCGGCCTTGGCGCAGATCTTCTCGCGCAGCTCGGTCGCGGCGTTCTTGGCTGCCAGGCCCGTCACGTACGTGCCCGAGCTCGCGTACGAGCCGGCGTCGAACGGCGACACGTCGGTGTCCACGCCGCGCACCACGATCAGCGAACTCTCCACGCCCAGCTCCTCGGCGGCAATCTGCGCCAGGATCGTGTCGACGCCCATGCCGTTATCGGTGGCGCCGGTGCCGATGGTAATGAAGCCATCTTCCTCCAGGCGCATGTCGATGCCGGCGATATCCACGTTGGAAATGCCCGAGCCCTGCATGGTGAGCGCGCAGCCCAGGGCGCGCACGCGGTCGCCCAGGTCGACGGCCAGCGGCTTGTCGCGCCAACCGATCATGTCCATCGCGCGCAGCAGGCAGCGGTCGAGCGCGCAGGCGTTGAGCTTCTCGTTGTAGTACTGCGACATGATCTCGCCCTCGCGCACGATGTTCTTAAGGCGCAAGTCGGCGGGATCCATGTGCAGCATGTCGGCGAGCTCGTTGACGGCGCTCTCCACGGCAAACTGGCCCTGGGTAGCACCGTAGCCGCGATACGCGCCGCCGCGGTTGGTATTGGTATAGACGGCGTCCCATCTAAAGCGGCTCGCCTTCACATGGTTGTAAATCGGCAGGCTCTTGTGACCCGAGAGGCCGATCGTCGTGGTAGCGTGCTCGCCGTACGCGCCGGCGTTGGACAGCGTATGTAGGTCGATGGCCGTGATGGTGCCGTCGTTCATGGCGCCCAACTTGACGGTCATCTGCATCTGATGTCGCGAGTTGCCCGCGGTGATGGTCTCCTCGCGGGTGTAGCAGCAGTAGCTCGGACGACCAGTCTGCTGGGTCACGAACGCCACGAAGATCTCGCAGCAGCCCGTCTGCTTGGAGCCAAAGCCGCCGCCGATGCGCGGCTTAATGACCTGCACCTGCGACTGCGGGATATCGAGCGACTGCGCGACCATGCGGCGCACGTGGAAGGGCACCTGCGTGGAGGTGGTCACCGAGATACGCCCAAACGCGTCGGTCGTCGCGAAGGCGCGGAAGGTTTCCATGGGCGCGGTCTGCGTGGCCTGGCTGGTGTAGGTGCGGGTGAACACGATGTCGCTCTGGGCGAACGCCTTGTCAAGGTTGCCAAAATCGCTGGTACCGCTGCACACCAGGTTGCGGGACACGTCGCCGCCCTGCGGGAACATAAAGGTCACGTCGCCCTCGGGGTGGACCACGATGTCGTTATCGAGTGCCTGGGTAAAGTCGAGCAGCGGCTCGAGCACCTCATAGTCAACCTTGATGAGCTTGAGCGCCTTGTCGGCAGCCTCCTCAGTCTCGGCGGCGACGATCGCCACCTCCTCGTTTTGGTAACGGACGAGGTTCTCGAGAATCAAGCGGTCGTAAGGACTCGGCTGCGGATAGCTCTGGCCGGCGATGGTAAAGCGGCGCTTGGGCACGTCCTCATAGGTGTAGACGCCCACGACGCCGGGCACCTTCAGGGCGCGCGACGTATCGATGGAGCGGATCTTGGCGCGGGCATAGGGGCTGCGCTTGAGCTTGACGATGAGTGCGCCGGCGGGCACCATATCGCCCGTGTAGACGGGACGACCCTCGAGCAGGGCCTTCGAGTCCTTCTTGGGCTGCTTGTGAGTGATCTGCTTGTAGGAGACACCGTCGCAGCTGGTGTCGTTGACCGGCAGCTCGGGCATCTCAAAGCCCACCTGCACGCCGGACTCGTTGAGGAAGCGCACGATGGCGCGCAGCTGGCTCTCGTAGCCGCTGCAACGGCAGAGGTTGCCGGCAAGCTGGCGCGAGAGCTCCTCGCGCGTGGCGACGAGGCTCGGGTCCCCCTTGGCGGCGCGGGCAAGCGCCAGCACGTTCATAATGAGGCCGGGGGCGCAAAAACCGCACTGCTCGGCGCCTTCGGCAGCCATCGCACGGGCCAGCGCCTCAGACTCGGCTTTGAGACCCTCGAGCGTGGTGATGGTGTGGCCCTCGACGCGAGCGGCGGGAACCGAGCAACTCAGCACCGGGTCGCCGTCGAGCCACACCGTGCACAGACCGCAGTTGGTGGTTTCGCAGGCGCAGCGCACCGACGCGCAACCTTGCTCACGCAGCAGTGCAAAGAGCATGGTGTCGGGGGCAATCTGAACCTTGACCTTACGGCCGTTGAGCGTAAAGGAAAGATCGATGAGTTTGGCAGCCATTAGCGCACCTCGCTAGAATCGACGCCGGGCACGCGGCGGCAGGAATACTCGTCCGTAGCAAACTTAGGAATCTGCACGCCCTCGAGCTCGCGAGCAAGCGCGGCCGAAAGCTCGATGCCGGCGGCGCGGCGCACGGCCTGGATGGCGAGCGGGGCCGAGATGCGGCGCCGGTAGTCGGCCGAGCCCCACAGGTTGGTGCCGTAGCTCAGGGCACGCACGGATACGGCCAGTGTGCGTAGCTCGTCCTCGGAAGGCTGCTCGCTCACCAGGCCACATGCCTCGCCCTGCAGCAAGGTCGCGCGCAGCGGGCGGGCGCCCACGGTGACGTGCCAGGAGCCGTTCCACCAGGCGGCGGTGACGTTGAGCGAGGGGAAGTCGGTCGCGGCCTTGCGCACGGCCTCATAGCTTGCGCGGTAATCGTGCTTAACGACCACAACGTGCTCGATCACGTCGCGCACGTAGCCCATGCCCACGAACTCCGCGAGCGGCACGCGGCCGGCGCCCGTCAGCTCAACGTACGAATCGAGCGCCAAAAAGGCCGAGAGCACGTCCGAAAAACCAAAGCGGCCGTAGATGCTGCCGCCCACCGTGGCGGTATTGCGCAGCTGCACGCCCACGATATCGTGGACGGCGAACTCAAAGACATTGTTGACAAGCGCGTTGAGCCCGGCATGGCGCTCGAGCTGGCGCAGGGTGCACATGGCACCGATGCGAAACTCAGTCTCGGTCTCCTCGATCTGATCGAGTCCGCAGGCCGAAAGGTCAATCGCCGTCGCCACGCGACGCGAACCCAGGCGCATCCAGATGCCGCCGCCCACAATCTTGTTGTTGCGGTTCTTCTGTAAGAGCTCATAGGCTTCGGCCGCGTTTCCAACACGGACGTAGGTACCGAACTTGAGCACGTTCTCCCCCATCTCTTCACTTGTCCAGTACTTTTAAGTGTACCAAACGAGGGGCCGCACACCGTTTTAGGACAAAATCCACCCACCCATCCATAACTTGCGGTGATATACGGACTGATTAGCCGTTCTGGAACGCAAAACAGTCCGTATATCACCGCAAGTTATGAGGTGTCCTCCGGGATAGAAAAGGCTCCCAGCCAGATAGCTGGGAGCCTCATCACATGCTATGTCGAGCGAAGATTTAGCAGACGCCCTGGGCGAGCATGGCGTCGGCGACCTTCAGGAAGCCAGCGATGTTGGCGCCCATGACAAAGTTGCCCTCCTGGCCGTACTCCTTGGCGGTGTCGTCCACGTTGTGGAACATGCCGCGCATGAGCTGCTCGAGCTTGCCGTCGACCTCCTCGAAGGTCCAGGACAGGTGCTCGGCGTTCTGGCTCATCTCCAGGCCGGACACGAGCACGCCGCCGGCGTTGGCAGCCTTACCGGGCATAAAGGCGACGCCGTTCTCCTGGAAGTAGGTCGTGGCCTCGATGGTCGTGGGCATGTTCGCGCCCTCGCCGACCACCTTGCAGCCGTTGGCGACGAGCGCCTGGGCGTCCTCGAGCAGCAGCGTGTTCTCGCGAGCGCAGGGCAGCGCGATGTCGCAGGGCAGCTGCCACACGCCGCGGCCGTCACCCTCGTGCCACGTGGCATTGGGCTTCTCATCGACGTACATGGCGAGCGTAACGCCCTTGTCGTGGCCGGAGCGCTTCTTGTTGTAGACATGCTCGAGCACGGTGTAGTCGATGCCGTCGGGATCCTCGACCCAGCCATGGGTGTCGGAGCAGGCTAGCACCTTGCCGCCGAGCTGGGAGACCTTCTGGACCGCGTAGATGGCGACGTTACCGGAGCCGTGAACGACAACGTTCTTACCCTCGAAGGAGTCGCCGCGGCTCTTGAGGTACTCGTCCACAAAGTAGGCCAGGCCGTAGCCGGTGGCCTCGGTACGGGCGAGCGAGCCGCCAAAGGAGAGGCCCTTGCCGGTGAGGACGCC
>USIL01000061.1:0-7123 GCA_900554655.1 uncultured Collinsella sp. | reverse complement strand
AAGATGGGCAACATGCTCTGCCGTCTGGAGAACTACGCCGAGTCCCCGAAGCCCGAGGATCAGCTGCAGGTCATGTTCGAGGATCACTTCAACTGGTTCTTCACCGATGTGCAGGCCCGCGGCTATTACCCCAGCTACCAGCTGCGCCGCTATGAGCGCGAGGGCATCCATATCGACTGCACCGAGGAAGATAAGCAGGCGCTGGCACAGGGCACGGTGGATTTTATCAGCTTCAGCTATTACCGCAGCACCACCGTCAGCACCGACCCCAACGCTCCGTGGGTCGCCCCAAACTCCCCGCTGAAAGAAACGCTGGGTGTCAAGAACCCCTACCTGAAAGCCACCGATTGGGGCTGGGCCATCGACCCGATGGGCCTGCGCATCGCGCTGGATCAGGTTTACGACCGTTACCAGAAGCCGATTTTGATTGCCGAAAACGGCCTTGGTGCGCTGGATGTCCGCGAGGCAGACGGCAGCGTGAACGATGACTACCGCATCGAATATCTGAAAAAGCACATCGAAGCCATGCACGATGCCGTGGCCGAGGATGGGGTAGATCTGATGGGCTACACTATGTGGGGGCCGATCGACCTTGTGTCGGCTTCCACCGGCGAGATGCGCAAGCGCTACGGCTTCATCCACGTCGATAAGTACGATGACGGCACCGGCACCTACGAGCGCCGCCGCAAGGACAGCTTCTTCGCATACCAGAAGATCATCAAGTCTAACGGCACCGAGGGCTTGGAGTAATTGAGTTCCGGCGATTGAGTTCCGGCGTTCTGACGAACGCCGGACCGGCGGCCGATTTCGTGACCACGAATGTCGACGACGACGGCATCTGGAACGCCTTCGTGCACCTGGGGCTCATCGAGGGTTAATCAACAAAACGGGCGCCGATGGACAAAGACGTCGGCAGAGTTTTCGATTCGACTCCCCACCTTAGTTTTTGGTCCAATTGGCACTATAATCACCATAGGCATGCGCACTACGTTGCGCTTAATCAAGAGGAGAAAACGTATGGGTCTGTTTGACATGTTCAAGAAGAAGGCTGAGCCCGCGGCTGCCGCTGCTCCGGCCTCCATCTCTGCTTCTGCCGGCGCCGACGTGCTGTGCTCGCCCGTCAAGGGCAAGGTCATCAAGATGGCCGACGTGCCCGATCCCGTCTTTGGTGGCGAGGTTCTGGGCAAGGGCTGCGCCGTGTGGCCCGAGGACGATTTGGTCTATGCCCCCTGCGACGGCAAGGTGACCGTCACCATGGGTCACGCCGTGGGCCTGCAGTCCGATAGCGGCATCGAGGTTCTGGTGCACGTCGGCGTCGATACCGTCAACATGAACGGCGACGGCTTCGAGGGCTTCGTCAAGGCTGACGATGTCGTGAAGGCCGGCCAGCCCATGCTCAAGATCGACCGCGCCAAGATCGCCGCTGCCGGTTACAAGGACTGCGTCGTCGTGGCCGTGTCCAACACCGCCGAGTTTGCCGACGTCGAGCTTGCCGTCGAGGCCGACTCCGCCGTCGCTGCCGGCGATGCTATCGTCAAGGTTGTCCGCAAGTAAGCTGCGGCATCCAAAGGATGTGCAAGGGTGGTCGGGTTATCCGGCCACCTTTTTTATTGCACCGCGGGGAAGCGTTTTATTGCACGTTGGGCGGGCTTACAAACCGTTCGGATGCTAAAACGAACCGACCGCGCCTTCGCGCTGCCGAGGGTGTTCATAAGTGGATAGTATGGGCTTACTTATTACAACGTGCGCCGCGTTCGGGAAGCGCGGTGCCGCTCATTGGGAGGAACAACATGAAAAAGAAGCTGCTGCTTGCGCCCCTCATGGCCGTCTTGGTCGCATGCGTGGTCGTGCTTTCCGGCTGTGGAGGTCCTTCGGTTGAGGAGCTCATTACCGAGGATCTTACGACGCAGTTTGACGAGGTCAAGAACGGTGGCGACGACTTCCTCTCTGGTCTGGAGGAGGCTTCGGGCGACGAGTTCGAGCAGCTGGGTATCGATCCCAAGGAGTATGCCAAGACCTATCTCGAGGGCTTTGACTACAAGATCGGCGACGTGACGGTCGACGAGGACAAGGGTGTCGCGACCGCCGAGGTCTCCATCACCTGCAAGTCTATGAACAAGATCGTCGAGGACTTCTCCACCCAGTATCAGGAGAAGGTCGCCGCGCTTGATACGGTTCCTTCCGATGACGAGCTGTACAAGATGGCCGGTCAGGTTATGGTCGATGTGACCAAGGCCACCGAGCCCAGGAAGACCACGGTTATCTTCAAGTACACCTGCAACGACGACGGCGAGTGGTCTGCCGACGACTCCGTCAACTCCGAGATGATGGATGCAATGCTGAGCTAGTTCGTTGCGGCGTTTTACCAAACGCCGTAACTGCTCGACGCTGCAAACGCCCCTAAGCGGCAATCTGACGTTCAATTTCAAGGGCGCGACCAGAAGGTCAGCGCCCTTTCATTTCACGTCACCTTGCTCGCTTAGGGGCGTTTTCGCTGTCCGCCCTCTACCTGCGTCGTTGCCATGGTGGTCATTGGGGCGGCAGTTGGGGACACTCCTTGTGCCCGCGTTGCATCGAGTGCTTGGGAAACCGCGACCCGGTTTTTGGCCGAATAGTGGGTCGCATTTTCCGGATGGGGTGGGTTGCGGAAAGTGCGACCCGGAATATTGCTCTGAAACGGGATGCCGTTTCTCCGACGCGCCTCAAACGGAAAGCGCATCCCATTCCGGAGCTCCAAAACGGGATGCGCTTTCCGCGCGGAAGAATTGTCGCAGCTGCGTTAAGCAGTGTCGCTCGTTACTCGCCCAGAATCAGCGCCGCGAGCTCTGCCTGGGTGTCCACCACGTAGTCGGCGCCGGCGGCTTCCAGCTCTGCGCGGCCGCGGAAGCCCCAGCTGACGCCCGCGCTCTTAAGGCCGGCGTTGTGGCCGGTCAGGATATCGACATTGGAATCGCCCACATAGAGCGTGGTTGCCGGATTGGCACCCAGCTCCTCCATCACATGTAGCGTGACGGGTGCTTCGGGCTTGGGCGGAAACGCATCGACACGGCCCTGTACCAGCGCAAAGCGCTCGGAACCAAAATACTTCTCGATAAGCGGAGCCGCCGAGATGTGGTCCTTGTTGGTGAGCACGGCAAGCTGCACGCCCGCGGCACGCAGGCGGTCGAGCATCTCGATTGTGCCGGCATAGGGGGCGGTGTGGTCCTCCTTGTGCTCGCCGTAGTAAGCCCTAAACTCGGCAAGCGTCTGCTCAAACATACGGCCGTCGCCCGCATACTCGGCAGGCATAAAGCGCTCAACCAGCTTGAGCATGCCGTTTCCCACCTTGTAGCGGTACTCGTCGACGGCAAACGTGGGCCAGCCGTGCGTCTCGCAGGTATGGTTGCCGGCGGCCGCCAGGTCCTCGAGCGTGTTGAGGATGGTGCCGTCCAGATCAAAAATCACATGGGAAAAAGCTGCTGCCATGAAAGCTCCCGTCATTGGGTTCCAAAACGCACCCCATGATACTGGGCATGCGTGCCGGGCATGTTTGGAATCTGAATATCTTTAATAGCCCTGAGCCTTTGTTGTTAGCAAATTCTCGGCAGCTGCTCTCCTACGAGCATGTCGAGGATGCGAGTCGATCCCCAGCCGGTGCGCACGCGCACGGCGGGTCGAGCGCTCGATCCAAGCGGCACCACGCGGCCGATAATCGCGGCGTTCTCGCCGTAGCGGGCGGCGCGCATGGCCGCCAGCGCGGCATCGGCCTGCTCGGCCGGCACCACGACGACCATCTTGCCCTCGTTTGCCACCTGCAGCACATCGTAGCCGAGCATCTCGCAGGCAGCCTGCACGTCGGGACGCACGGGCACGGCATCCTCGTCGACCTCCATGGCAACATTGCTGGCCTGGGCAAACTCGTTGAGTGTGGACGCTAGGCCACCGCGCGTGGGGTCGCGAAAGCAACGCGTGCCGGGCGCTGCGGCCAGAACGTCGGCAATCAGGTGGTTGAGCGGCGCGGCATCGCTTTCGATCGTGCTCGAAAACGCCAGGCCCTCGCGTTGGCTCATGATGGCGATGCCGTGGTCGCCCAGCGTACCCGAGACCAGGATGACATCGCCGGGGCGGCAGTTGGCGCCGCTGAGCGCCACGCCCACGGGCACTTCGCCCACGCCGGCGGTATTGATGTAGACGCCGTCGGCCCCGCCGCGCTCGACCACCTTGGTGTCGCCCGTGATTATGGACACGCCCGCCTCATGCGCCGCCTCGGCCATCGTCTGCACAATCTGGCGGAGCTTATCCATGGGATAGCCCTCTTCGAGGATAAATCCGCACGACAGGTAGCGCACGTTGGCGCCTGAGGTCGCGACGTCGTTGACGGTTCCGCACACGGCAAGGCGGCCGATGTTGCCACCGGGGAAGAACTGCGGCGAGACCACAAAGCTGTCGGTCGACATGGCGATGCGCCCGCTCGCGGGCAGCGCGGCGACGCCGGCATCGTTGCCCTCGAGCAGCTCGGGCGACCCAAAGGCATCCAAAAAGACCTCGTCGATGATGCGTTTCATCATCTGGCCGCCGGAGCCGTGACCCAGCAGGACGGTGCTATCGGTAACGCTATGGGACATATCGAAAACTCCAATCGTGGGTGGAATTATATGGGTGAGGCTCAGCGTCGACCGGTCCGCCGTCCGTTAGAACGGCGGAACCAATTAGCCTCGGTAGCGGAAATATGCTGCGCAGCTGCCCTCGGAGCTCACCATGCACGGGCCGACGGGGTGCTCGGGTGTACAAGCGTGGCCGAACAGAGGGCAGTCGCTCGGCGTAATGGCCCCGCGCAGCACGTCGCCGCAGCGGCACCCACGCGGCTCGACCGTCGCCTCAACGGGCACGTCAAAGCGAGCGCGGGCATCAAAGCGCGAGAACTCGGGGCGGATGGAAAGGCCCGAGTTGGCAATCGGCCCCAGCCCGCGCCACGTGGTGTCGCATGGCTCAAACACCTGCTCGACCAGCTGGCGCGCCACGGGGTTGCCGTCTGTGTTGACGCCACGGCGGTAGGCGTTGCCAATCGCGGGCTTGCCCTCGACAACCATCTGGACCAGCATGCAGATACCCTGCAGGATATCGACCGGTTCAAATCCTGTGACCACGCCCGGGGTATCGAACTCGTCGACCAAAAAGCCAAAGGGGGCTAAGCCCGTGATGGTGGCGACGTGTCCCGGCAGGATAAAGCCGTCGATGGTGGTCTCGGGATCGTTGGCGATGGCACGCAACGCCGGCGGCGTGGTCTTGTGGGCGCAATAGACCGAAAAGTTCAAAAGCCCACGCGCCTCGGCCTCCAAGATGGCGGCGGCGATGGTGGGCGTCGTAGTCTCAAAGCCCACGCCCATAAAAATGACCGGGCGATCGGGGTTTTGCTCGGCAATGTCGAGCGCGTCGAGTGGGGAGTAGACGATGCGGATGTCGCGCCCTGCCGCCTTTTGCGCAGCGAGCGAGGTGGACGATCCGGGCACGCGCATCATGTCGCCAAAGGTGGTGATGATGGCGCCGTCGATGTTGGCGAGCGCGATTGCGTGGTCGATGTCGCGGTTGGCGGTAACGCAGACGGGGCAGCCCGGTCCGCTCAGCAGCTTGAGCCCGGCCGGCATAATGGAGCGAAAGCCATAGCGGCCGATGCTCACGGTGTGCGTGCCGCAGACTTCCATAAGGTTGATGGTGTGGTCGCCGACGAGTTCATGGATGCGTTCGATGAGCTCGCGGGCCAGCTTGGAATCGCGAAATGCCGAAAAGTCGATACCGGAGCGAGCCGGCTGTCCGGCCGCCACTAGTATGCCTCGGCCGGGTTGCTGGCCAGTTGGTCTTCTTCGACCAGTTCGGTCATGGCATTAACGAGCTCGAGCGTTTCTTGCGCTTCCTGCTCGTCGACGATCTGGATGCCAAAGCCGGCGTGTACGAGAATATAGTCGCCAACCTGCGCCGTCGGCACGAGTCTTAGCGAAACAGGGCGCTCGATGCCCATCATGTCGACGGTGGCCTTGAGGTCGTCGTCGCGTTTGACTACTTTACCGGGAACGGCAAGGCACATATTGTTCCCCTTTTATACGCTTTGCGCTGGACGGGCGCTCAATAATCCATCAGTTGATGGTAGCGCTCGCGGGGTTCGCGGGCAAACGCGTTACGCCTGTGAGACGGCGGCGTGCGAGGGCGAGCTACTGTGATGCAATCTGCGCAAGACGAGCGCTTGCGACCGCCGCCTGACCGTAGGCGATGCAGCCGTCATTGACGGGTACGGTGTGGGGGACAAGGACAGTAAGGCCCGCGCTTTTGAGCTCGCGGGCGAGGAGCTGAAGCAGAAGTCGGTTCATGAACACGCCGCCCGAGAGCGCGACGGTGTCGATGCCCTCGTGCACGCAGATATCGCTGGCGATGCGCGCCGAGGAGCGCGCGATGCCGACATGGAAGTCGAGTGCGAGCCTGTTGGCGGGCGCTCCGGCTTCAATTTCTCCCAAAAGTGCCTCAAAGAGTGCTTTCTGGTCCAGAACATAGGGGCCGTCCAGCCACGATGGGTCAGATGCGGAGTAGCCGGCGTTGTCGTCGGGAAAATGGGCGATTTCGCTGTCGAGCGCGCGCCAGGCGGCGGCTTCGAGCTCGATGGCGGGTTCGCCCTCGTAGGTTGCCTGGCCGCAAATGCCCAAAATCGCGGTTGCGGCATCAAACAGGCGACCCATGCTGCTAGTGCGCGGACTGTTGATGCCGCGCTCGATCATCGTTGCCGTTATGCTGCGCGTTTGCTCGTCAAGGCTGTTCAAGAGCCCCGCGGCTCCCGGGTGCTCGAGCAGGTCGAGCTCGCTGAGCAGGGCAAAGGCGTTGCGGCGGGCATCGTGTACGGATGCGGCGCCACCGGGAAGCGCCCAGGCGCGCAGATGCGCGACGCGCTCAAAATCGGTGAGACGGGCGACAAGAAACTCACCGCCCCATATGGTGCCATCGGTGCCGGCGCCCGTGCCGTCGAAGGCGATGCCGAGGACGCGTGCATCGGGCGCAAGCCGGCCTGCGACAATCGCCTCTGCCATTACGCTCGCGATGTGCGCATGGTGGTGCTGGACTTCGATAAGCGGCAGATCGTGCTCGCGCGCCCATTGGCTCG
>USIL01000060.1:0-7127 GCA_900554655.1 uncultured Collinsella sp. | reverse complement strand
GGTATTGTGAATGTCCATGCGTCCTTGCTGCCTCGTTGGCGTGGGGCTGCTCCTATTCAGCGTGCGATTCTCGCTGGTGATGAGGTTGCTGGCGTTTCTATTATGCGTATTGGGCATGGCGTGGATACTGGTGCTTATTGTGCCCAGGCTTCCACGTCGGTTGCCGGTAAGCATGCTGAGGCGCTGACCATGGAGCTTGGTGAGCTTGGCGGCAAATTGCTTGCCGATACACTTCTTTCGCTTGCCGATGGTTCGGCGGTTTGGACCGAGCAGGATGAGGCGCTCGTTACCCATGCTGCCAAGATTTCTAAGCAGGAGATGCGTCTGAATCCTCAGATGGCGGCGCTCGATTGCGTGCGTCATGTGCTGGCCTCGTCCGATACCGCGCCTGCTCGTTGCGTGATTGCCGGCAAGACCGTGCGTGTGCTCGATGCTGCGCTGGCCGATGTTTCGCTTGGCAAGGGCGCCGTTGACGTTAAGAACAAGCGTGTTTACCTTGGTCTTTCCGATGGCTCGGTTGAATTGCTCGAGGTTAAGCCCGATGGCAAGCGTGCTATGGCCGCTTCTGCTTGGGCTGCTGGCCTGCAGGGCGCCGATCTTATCTGGGGTGTTTTGTCATGAGCAAGTTGTCTCCCGCGCGCAAGCTTGCGCTCGATGTGCTGATGGAGGCCGATCGCCGCGGCATGTACGCGCGTGACGTGCTCTCGTCCCGTGCTTCGGCCAAGGCTATTGACCAGCGTGATTCCGCTTTTGCAGCTCGCTTGGCGCTTGGCGTGGCCGCCACACAGGGTATTTTGGATGAGTTGCTCGATCAATTTTTGGATAAGCCCAAAAAGGTCGCGCCGCGCGTTCGCATGGCGCTTCGCATCTCGGCCTTCGAGATGCTCTACCTGCATACGCCGGGCCGCGTTGCCGTGAGCCAGGGTGTTGAGCTGGTGCGCAGCGGTGCTAAGTCTGCCGCGGGCCTGGCTAACGCGGTGTTGCACAAGGTTGCGGACAACGTGGAGGACTTTGCCACGGCATCCGACGTGGATGAGTCCGAGCGCCGTTTGGTTCGCCTGTCTCGCTTGATGGGTCTTCCTCGCTGGCTGTGCGCTCGTATTATGGCCTCGTTCGATACGCCCGAGGGTGCGCTCAACTTTGCCGGCAATCTGGCACCTGCGCCGCTTGCGCTGCATGAGAATGCGTTTGCGACCAAGGTCGACCCGTATATCTCGCAGCTCGTTGCGCCTGTCTTCCCGGGCTGCCATGCTCCGGTCGATGCACAGGTCACGGTTGCATCGGGCGTGTTTGAGCGTGCTGCCGCGGTTGCCTCGGACCTCAACGCGCAGCTTATCGCTACTGCCGCGACACGTCCCGGTCGTTGCCTGGAGATTGGCGCCGGTCGCGGCACCAAGACCTATGTGATGATGTGCCAGGCCAAGCGTGCCGGGTACGAGCGTCAGCATACCGCGCTCGATCTGCACGATCGCAAGTGCGATCAGAATCTCGCGCGCCTGCATAAGGCGGGTATCTCGGGTGTTCGTACCGTGTCGGGCGATGCCTGCGAGCTCAATGAGGTGCTCACGTCCTTTGATGCCATGCTCGGTGAGCCCGCTCTATTCGACACTGTGTTTATCGACGCGCCGTGCTCTGGCACCGGCACCATGCGTCGCCACCCCGAGATTCCGTGGCGCCTGACCGAGAATGACGTTACGACTGAGCTGCCCAAGCTGCAGCTGACGATGCTCAAGGAAGCAGCCGCGCGCGTGGCTGCCGGCGGTGAGCTCATCTACGCCACCTGCTCGGTTTTTAACGAAGAGAATACGCAGGTCGTGGATGCCTTCCTGGCTTCTCCCGAGGGCGCCGGCTTTATCGTGGCGCCGCTCTCCGAAGCTCAGATTCTGCAGCTCCCCGAGTTTGCCCAGGCCAAGAAGCTCGTTTCCGTACGCCAAAACGACCGCGGCCTCTTCCAAAGCGTACCGGTAAACGCCGACTCCTACGACGGCCACTTCTGCGCCCGCCTGATCCACAAGTAACTACTAAGTTGCGGTGAAATAGGGATTGAATAGCGGCTTCTAGTCGCCAAATAGTCCTTATTTCACCGCAACTCAGAAGGTCGTGCGAGTGGAGTTCGCAATAGCGGTAAAGAGTGGGAAAAATAGCCTTGTCTCAAACTTGCTGCTATCAAAAGTAGGGCGGATTACGGGGCTAGATTGGTGATGCCCGACCACAGCAAAAATGGCCTAATTAAAACCGCAGGTAGATGGCTTGTTGAAATTTGTAAATTACCGGAATGGATATAGGTTGTCAATTCAGCCCCGTAATCCGGTAGAGTTTTGAAATGTTGCAAACTTAGCATCAGCCCGAAATCCGATCTAAAGAAAAGTTGCGGTGAAATAGTTCCTGTTTGGCCGTTGGATGGGCTGATTCAGGAACTATTTCACCGCAACTCATCAGGGAACCTGGGTGGCAGGACCGCTTGTCGCTAGTGGTTGTGCGGGCAGTTGGCGCAGCAGCCGCTGGTGGCGCTGGTGCTGGAGCCGCCACTGCGCTGATCAGTGTTGTAGAAGCCGCTGCCCTCAAACTTGATGCCGCTGGCCGAGAACGTCTTGGCCGCCGGAGCGCCGCAGCTGGGACACACTACCTCGGGGGTCTCGGACATGGGATGCTCAACCTCAAACACGTTGCCGCAGCTCGAGCACTTGTAATCGTAGCGCGCCATAATACTTCCTTTTCAGCACAAAGCGGGCAGATCGCTCTGCCCGCATAAATTCAAACAGCTGTAACTGTACCCTATATCGGGGGTTTTATCACGCTTCGCCCCAGAATCTATGGGTGTTGCGCAGGAGATGTGCGGTTTTGCCCTCGGCGGCCGCAACGTAGGCCTCATCGGCCTGCCAGGTCCAGTTGCCCGTGGCGACACCCGGCACGTTCATGCGCGCATCGTCGCCTAGCCCCAGGATGTCCTGCAGCGGCATCATCACCAGGGGAGCGTCGCTTGCCAGCGCGTCGCTCATCAGCTTGGCCGCCACCTCAACACCGCTCGGCTCGTCGCCGCCCGCAAAGGAGCGCGTGCACCAACCGGCGAGCGTCGACGTGTCGTGCGTCGAGGTGTACAGAATCTTGCCCGGTGTGGGATGCACGCCGTTGCGGACGTCGTAATCGCTAAACTCCATCACGTCCATACCGGGGAAGCCGCAGGTCGAAGCCATGGCGCGAACGCCGGGCGTCAGGTAGCCCAGGTCCTCGGCGATAAAGTTGAGCGGCCCCAGCTCATCATAGGCAGTCTGGAACAGATCCTTGCCCGGACCTGCCAGCCAGCGGCCGTCGGCACAGGCCTTGCCTGCGGGAATGCTAAAGTAGCTGTGGAATCCCAGGAAGTGGTCCAGGCGCACGCGGTCGTAGAGCGAGAACGCGCGACGCAGACGGTCCATCCACCAGCGGTAGCCGTTCTCCTTCATGTGATCCCAGCGGAAGGTGGGGTTGCCCCACACCTGACCCTCGGGCGCAAAATTATCGGGCGGCGCGCCGGAAACCTCAATCGCCTTGCCGGTATCGGACAGCCAGAAGTTCTCGGGCTCGCTCCACGCATCGGCCGAATCGTCCGAAACATACATAGGAATGTCGCCGATAACCTCGATGCCCTTCTTGTGCGCATAGTTCATGAGCTCGCACCAGGCCAGGTCAAAGCGGTACTGCATGTACGCCTGAAGCTCGGCCTCGTCGTGGAAGCGTTTGTCGTCGATCAGATGCTCGTTGTAGCGCGCGACATCTGCCGGCCAATCATGGCGCGACTCGCCCTCAAAGTACTTCTTAACGGCCATGTAGACGCAGTACTTCTCGAGCCAATCGGCGTTGCGATGCTTAAACGCCGTGTAGAGCGGGTCTGCATCTTCGCCGCCACGGGCCTTCCAAGCCTCAAAGTCGTCCGCAAGTTCCTCTTGGCTCTCGGGCAGCAGGTCAATATTGCCCGCAAAGGCTGAAGGCCCCGCGTAAGGGGAGCGGAAGTAGTCTGTCGGGTTGACAGGCAGGACCTGCCAGTAGCGCATACCCATAGCGGCCAGATGGTCGATAAAGCGACGCGTGGGTGCGCCGATTGTTCCGGGCTTGCCGTCGTCGGTGGGCACCGAGGTGATATGGCACACGACGCCCGCGCCGTGATCGAGCGGCTCCTGCAGGCGCTGCTCGGCATGGTGATAGATGATCGAAGAGCCCAGCGGATACAGGTCAAGCGTGACCGTACCGTTGTGGATTTCGCACTCGTGAACGCTAATAACATCGCTCGCGCATTCGCCGAGCGCCGGAATCGTCACGCGGTGCGAATTGCGCAGGCTGCGGTTGATGATAACCGTCGCGGACTCGCCATCCTTGCCCGTGCGGTTGTATGCCAGCACCTCGTCGTTGAGCGCAAAGGCCTTGATCTCGCCGTCGATCATAAATGGCAATGCACGGCGTACGGCGGAGGCGTTCTTGACAATAGCCAGCGTGTCGAAGTCGTGCAGTTGGTCCTTGGTCGGCAGTGTGCGGCGGTTGCCCGGATCGGTCAGGCCCTCCAGGCCGTATTCGTCGCCGTAGTAGATCGAAGGCACGCCTGGGAAGGTCATCTGCATGAGCGTGGCGAGCCAAAAGCGGCTCTTGGCCAGGCCCATCGAGTTCTCGTCCAGGCGCCACTTGCTGCGCTCGCACTCGGGCAGCTGCGACTCGTCGGGGCCGCCGCCGAGCACCGAGATAATGCGCGGGCGGTCGTGGCTCGACAGCAGATTGAGCGCGCAGGATAATGCCTCGCGCGGGTAGTTCTCGCGCAGGGTCTCGATATCCTCGGCAGCTTGGTAGGCGTTTTTGTAGCCCATCAAAAAGCCGATGACCATGTCGCGGAAGGGGTAATCCATGGCCGAGTCGAGCTCGGAGCCTTGCAGATAGCGACGCAGATGGCCGTAGCTGATCTTGTTGGAGGCGTCTTCCCATACCTCGCCGAGCAGCAGCGCGTCGGGCTTCTCGGCGAGCACGGCCTTCTTGATCTCGGTCAGGAAATCGTCCGAAAGCTCGTCGGCCACGTCTAGGCGCCAGCCATGAGCGCCGGCACGTAGCCATTTTCGGATCACGCCATCCTTGCCCAGGAGCCGCTCGCGTACCAGTTCGGAGCTCTCATTGATGGCGGGCATATTGCCCACGCCCCACCAGCAGTCGTACGAGCCGTCCTCGTGGAAATAAAACGCATCACGCCACGGCGAATCCTCGCTCTGCCACGCGCCCACGCCGGGGTAATTGCCGTAGCGGTTGAAGTAGATCGAATCGTCGCCCGTGTGGTTGAACACACCGTCCAGAATGATGGAAATGCCTAGCTTCTCGGCCGCCTCGCACAGCTCGGTAAAGTCCTGCTCGGTGCCCAGAATCGGATCGATCTTGGTGTAATCGGCGGTGTCGTAGCGGTGGTTACTCGCGGCTTCAAAAATGGGGTTGAGGTAGATGGCCGTAAAGCCCAGCTCGGCGATGCGGGGCAGGTCATTCTGGATGCCCTTGAGCGAGCCGCCGTAAAAGTCCCAGGTCTTGATGGAGCCGTCCTCGGCGCGCTCGTACACAGGCGGCTCGTTCCAGTCCTCGACCATGCGTCGCTGAATGCCCTTACGCGGTTTTTCGACCTCGGCCAGCGTGCGCTCGCGCCAGTGCTCGTCGCGGGCATAGCGATCGGGGAAGATCTGGTAGACCATACCGCGCTCGTACCACTCGGGTCGAACTTCGCGGTGCTTGTAGACGGTGACCTGGAATGACGGCACCTCGGCGTAATCGTAGGTTACGCCCTCGCCGCCGGTGCGGCCCTGTGGTGCGCCCAGACGAACCTCGGGCTGGCCCTCAATATTGCAGATAAAGCTGTACCAAATAAGACAGGGCTCGGTGCACTCAAGCTCTGCGGTAAATATGCCGTCGCCCTCGTGCATCATGGGATATCGAGATTCACCGATCTCATCGACCCAGGTGCGCAGCGTCAGCGTTGCCTGCGCGGGATCGGCGTCCTCCAGAATCACGGAGAGCGAAAGGGTTGTTCCTGTGGTCACAGCGCCAAACGGAGTGCGAAACTGCGGCAGACGGCTGTTGTGTATCAATCTCATAGTACGGTCCAGTTCAATAGAATCACGGCTTGCTGGCCATGGGCTTTACGCACAGGATGTAAGTATATCTGTTGTACACAGGCTGTATAAACAACATCCGTTTACCATCGGCGAACGGTTGTCCTAGAAAATCGTTTTACCAACTACCTACAGAGAAGGGGCGCCCGGTTGGAGCGCCCCTTGCTTAGGGTTTGATGAGGTTTTTGATCGTCTGTGGGCTAGCGGCGGACGGACGTCTTCTTGGACGGGGCCTTTTTCTCTGCCGGAGCGGCGGGGGAGACCGGAGTCTCCTTGGCGGGCTCGGGCTTGGCCGTAGCCTTCGGTGCGGCCTTGACCTTAGCGGCCTTCGGCGCCGGCTTGGCCTTTACCTCGGCCTTGGCCTCTGCCTTGGGGGCAGCAGCTTTGGTCGTGGTCTTCTTGGCCGTCGTCGTTGCGCGCTTACGCGCGGTGGTCTTGGCGGCCGGCTTTGCCTCGGCAGTTGCCTCGGCCTTGGGCTCGGCGCCCGCCTCCTCGACCTTGACGGCGGGCTTTGCGGCACTCTTCGGGGTAGCCTTGGCCGCAGCGGCCTTGGTCGTAGTCGTCGACTTCGTTGCCGTTGTCTTCTTGGCAGCGGTCTTTGCCGGAGCACTGGCGGCCGGCTTGGCCTCGGCGACATCGGCCTTTACCTCGGGAGCGACCTCGGCCTCGGCGACCTTCTTGGCAGCGGCGGTCGTGCGCTTGCGCGTGGTCGTTGCCTTGGCGGTAGTTGTCTTGGCAGCGGTGGTCTTGCTCGCAGCGGCCTTCGTGGCCGTAGCCTGCTTAGCCGTTGCCTTGCGGGCCGTCGTCTTCTTGGCGGCAGGCTTCGCTGCGGGCTTTACCTCGGCCTCGACAGCCGGCTTCTCCTCGGCCTTGGGCTCCTCAGCGGCCACCGGCTCAGCTGCAGCCTCAGGCTCGTTGACAACCGCCACCGGCCTCTCAATCTCCGGATGCATAAAGAAGTACAGGTCCAGATACTTATCGGCCGAGCGCGTCCAGCTAAAGTCTTGGCTCATGGCCTGC
>USIL01000059.1:0-7143 GCA_900554655.1 uncultured Collinsella sp. | reverse complement strand
AAACGAAGGGCCCTCCGACCCCGCCCGACGATTTCGATTGGCGACCTTTGACGGAGTCAAGGGAGGAGCCAAATCGAAATACGTCGGGCGGGGTCGGAGGGCCCGATGGGATGGATTTCGGCCGAGGCTATTCGTCGCCGAAGCTGATGCCCAACGCCTTGGCCTCGCGCACCAGATCGCTCTGGGGGTCGACATACTTGAGCTTGCCGGCAACATCCTCGAGCGGCATGTGGCACATCTTGCCGTCGCGCAGGGCGATCATGTAGCCAAACTCGCCGCGCAGGCAGCCAAGCGCGGCCTCGACGCCGCACTGGGTCGCAAAGATGCGGTCCTGAGCGTCGGGCTGGCCGCCGCGCTGCGTGTGACCGGGGATAGCGACACGGGTCTCGCGACCGGTCTTGGCCTCGATCTCCTTGGCGATGTCGTAGACGATCGACGGGCTCGTGCGCTCGGCGAGCTTCTTCTTGTACTCCTTCTTGGACAGCGCCGCGTCCTCCTTGGAGATAGCGCCCTCGGCGACGGCCACGATGGTAAAGCGGCTGCCGGTCTCCATGCGATGCTCGATGGTCTTGATGACCTGGTCCATGTCGTAGGGGATCTCGGGAATCAAGATGACATCCGCACCGCCCGCGACACCGGCGTACAGCGGGATCCAGCCAACCTTGTGGCCCATGATCTCGATAACGAACACGCGGCCGTGACTCGAGGCGGTGGTGTGGATGTCGTCGATGCACTTGGTAGCGACGTCGATGGCGCTCGTAAAGCCAAACGTCAGCTCGGTGCCCCAGGTGTCGTTATCGATGGTCTTGGGCAGGGCGATAACGTTGAGGCCCTCTTCGCGCAGGCGGTTAGCGGTCTTGGTGGAGCCGTTGCCGCCCAGCATAAACAGGCAGTCGAGCTGCAGCTTATGATAGGTGTGGACCATAGCGGGCACCTTCTCGACGCCATCGGCCTCGGGAACATCCAGGCGCTTGAACGGCGTACGGCTCGTGCCCAGGATGGTGCCGCCGCGGGTGAGGATGCCGCTAAAATCGGCGGGCGACATGACGCGGAACCTGCTGTAGATAAGGCCCTGGTAGCCGTCCTCAAAACCATAGATCTCGATAGGCTCTTCGCTATTGGTCATGAGCGTTTTGACAATGCCGCGCATGGTGGCGTTGAGCGCCTGGCAGTCGCCGCCACTGGTAAGAAGACCGATCCTGAGCATGATGAATCCTTCCGGGCAAGTTATAACATGCGCATAAGTTTACCCCCGCACACTGTTGATACGGGGGTAAAACGTGTTAGCTCAAGCGTATAGAAATGTAAGCAACGTCAGGGAACGTAAGGCCGACGGGCCTGGCTCCTTACAGTGCGAAGGCGTCGACGTCGCCCCAGTGGCGGCGCAGCGTGATGGCGGCAGCGGGTTCGGTATTGTCAAAGACGACCGACCATTGCGTGTTGCTGGTGATATCTTCTGGATTGGGCTCTTGCGCTGCGGCTCGCAGGGCTTCCCAGGCAATCGTTTCGTCTTGGGCGCCGACATGGGCGTCAAGGACATCGGCGATTGCGACCGCGCGCTCTTTACCATGGCCCAGCTCGCCATTCTTTTGGTTGAGCAACACTTCGTTGCCATAGCAGGCGTAGAAGTTCGTAACCTGGCGTACAGGAGTCGCTTTGAAAGCACGGTCCGGATCGCGCGGATCCCACTCTACTACGCGCGCGTCACCGGCGGCGTCGTTGATAAAGAAGTGGTAATCGCGTCCTGCCATGGCGTGCATGTCGTAGGCGGAAAGCAGGTCGACGGCCTCTTGCGTGGTAGCCGCGCGGTCGAGCACCAGACGGATGGCGAGCGAGGTATTGATGACGGGGCGCTTTGTGTCCTGGTCACAGGGCTTGGAATCCAGGGTGAGCACGGCAATGGACACGCCGCATTCGTTGACACCGTCGAGCTGGGCAAACGGGCCCATGAGTGCGGCGGCGCGTCCGGCGACGGAGTCAAGCGGAGTGTTATCGCCCAGGTTGTTAAGGGCGGCAAACCCGATGGAGGCATAGCCGCCGCGTGGGTGATTGCGCACCAGCAGCGCCGAGGTGTCGTCCTTAAAGTCGTAATTGCGACCGGTGCGCACGCGGCCTTCGGCATCTACGGCGACAAAAGCGCTGCAGGCAAACTGGGGCGCCTGGACATGTGCCGGCACGCCGGGGAGCACCTGCGCCACCACGGCATCGATGTAGGTCTGGTCGTCGCGCACGCCAGCGGCGATGATGCGATCAAGATCGTAGCCGTAGGCGATGTCGATTGCGTACAGGTCATAGCCATCCGCATAGTCGGTCAAGCGTTTGAGCGACGCGACGGACTTGATTTGCTTGCGGTAAACGATGCCGGTGGCAGCGGCAAGGCCGACGGCGGCTCCCGCGACACCGCAGGCGATGGCAATGTTACGTGGCTTCATGACGGCTCCTCTCGTCCTGTTAGCGCAATTGTCGCAAAAGGAGCGCGGGCATGATGGCTCAACTTGGTGAGCGGTGCGGAATTAAGCACGGAATGAAGAGTGCGGCACTGGCGTGGCGGGGTATGCTGGAGGGGACCATCAACCCAGCGAAAGGGGAGAGCATGACGGATCAGGAAACGCCCGAGCGCGTGCATGTGACGGCCGACGATATCGAGGCCGCCAACGACCTTATCGACTTTATCGAGGCATGCCCCAGCATGTTCCATACGGCGGCGACCATTATGGCCGAGCTCGACGAGGCGGGCTTTACCTACCTGCCCGAGAACGCGGCATGGGACATCGAGCCGGGCGGGCGTTATTACACGCAGCGCAACACCTCGAGCGTCGTTGCCTTTAAGGTGGGCGAGGACCTGGCCGCGACGTGGGGCGAGGACGGCGTTGCCGGTGACTATCATTTTCAGCTCACGGCGTCGCACAGCGACTCGCCGACGTTTAAGGTCAAGGCCGTGCCCGAGCTCGACGGTGCGGGCGAGATGCTGCGCCTGAACACCGAGGCCTACGGCGGCATGATCGACTACACCTGGTTCGACCGCCCGCTGGCGCTCGCGGGCCGCGTGCTGGTGCGCGAGGGCGACCGTATTGAGAGCCGCCTGCTCGCCACCGAGCGCGAGGTCGCTATCATTCCGAGTCTTGCTATCCATATGAACCGCGGCGTTAACGAGGGCTTTGCTCCCAATCGCGCCGTCGACCTGTGCCCGCTCATCAGCGCCGGTGATCTTAAGCAGGGAGATTTTGACGCCCTGATTGCCGACGAGCTGGACGTTGAGCCCGATCAGATTTTGGGTCGCGATCTGTTCCTGGTCAATCGTCAGGATGCACGTATTTGGGGCTGGGCTGACGAGTTTATCTCGACGCCCAAGCTCGACGACCTGGCCTGCGCCTACACCTCGCTGCAGGCATTTTTGGGTGCCGAGAATGCGCACGACGTTTCGGTCTTTTGCTGCTTTGATAACGAGGAGGTTGGCTCCGAGACCAAGCAGGGCGCCATGTCGACGTTCTTGGCCGACGCACTGCGCCGCATCAACGGATCGCTGGGCTTTGACGACGAGTCGTACCATCGTGCACTTGCTGCCTCGATGCTTGTGAGCTGCGACAACGCGCATGCCGTGCACCCCAACCACGCCGAGAAGTGCGATGCCCGCAACCAGGTTGTGCTTAACGGCGGCATCGTCATCAAGGAAGCCGCCAACCAGCACTACTGCACCGATGCCTTTAGCCGCGCGGTGTTCCAGGCCATCTGCGATGATGCCGACGTGCCCACGCAGGCCTTTGCCAACAAGAGCGACATGGCGGGCGGCTCCACGCTCGGCAACCTGTCGAACATGCAGGCGAGCATGCACGCCGTGGACGTGGGCCTGCCGCAGCTGGCCATGCACTCAAGCTACGAGACCGGCGGCGTACGCGACGTGATGTACGCCATCCGCGCCCTCACGGCCTTCTACGAGCGCAACCTAACCATCAACGGCGCCGAAAGCGTGGAGCTCTAAATGCAAGCCGAAGACGAGAAGACCGAGGGCAGGTCTCAACTAATCGATCAGGGGTCGAAGCTGTTCGCCACCGCTTGCCATGAATCGGGAATCGACGTGTCCAACGCGTGGCCAGCGAGCGATGAAGAACTCAAGCGTAGCGCCTATTCGGACCATTATGGTAAGGAGATGGACTGGCTCTAATAGGCGAAACGTCGAAAACGCCAGATGAATGCCTGATATCACTTTGACAAAAGTATCGCAGGCAAAACCAACGTAATGGTGCAAACTAACCTGACCCCATTGCACCAAAAAGGGAGAATGCCGCAGGTTGAACAAAAGTCAGCGAGAGCCCGTCTGGTCGAGCAAGGTGCCTTGAAAGAGGAGGGCATTGGCCTTCTGGCCATGCCCGACGATTGAAAGGCAGATTGCCGTCCAGACGGGCTCGCAGCGTCGAGTGGTCCGCCGTTCGTTAGAACGGCGGAACCCTAATGTTCGATCCAGCAGCGCAGGGTCTCGCCGGCCTGCAGGTGACGCAGATTCTCCGCGGCGATGTCGACCACGTTGTTGAGCGTGGCGGCCAAGTGGAACCAGCCGGAGATGTGCGGCGTGATGAGCATGTTGGGCGCATCCCACAACGGGCTTGTCTCGGGCAGCGGCTCGGGGTCGGTGACGTCGACCGCGGCGCCGGCGAGATGTCCTGATTCCAGGGCGGCAACTAGGTCGTCGGCAACCACAAGATCGCCGCGGCCGCCGTTGGCAAAGAAGACGCCCGGTTTCATCGCGGCGAAGAACTCGGCGTTCGCCAGGCCGCGGGTCTCGGGTGTGCTGGGCATAAAGGATGCGACGACGTCTGCCTCGGCCAGGCGCTCGGGCAGGGCGTCCATGCCGTCCATGTCCTCAAACACGATGGGGTAGACGAGCGGATGACGCTTGATGCCGCGGACGTGCGCACCCATGTTGCGGCAGAGCGTGGCAAAGTGGCCGCCAATGTCGCCCGCGCCCAGCACCAGCACGTTGGAGTTTTTGAGCGAGGTAACCGGCCCCAAATCCTCCCAGCGATGCTCGCGCTGCAGGTCCTGGTAGCCGGGCAGGCGCTTCATCATGGAAAGGGTCATGGCAAACATGTGCTCGCTTACGGCCTGGCCATAGGCACCCACCGAGCAAGACAGTTTGGCGTCGGACGGCACGGTGCCGGCGGCAAGGGAGTCGTCATAGCCGGCGGTCTGCAATTGCAACAGCTGGAGATGCTCGCATGCCGTGAGCATGTCAGGGTCGATGTTGCCCAAGATCACGTCCGCACCGGCGACCTGCTCGCGCGTGGCGGCGTCGGAGCTCGTGTAGATAAAGTCCTCGCCCGGAGCGCTCGACTCAAGAATTGTGCGATGACGGTCGTTGACGGGCAGCAAAACCAGGATGTTCACAGGCAGTCCTCTCCGCTCAACCTGCCAAAAAAGGGACAGGTTTATTTTGGCAGGTTTTATCAGGCAAACGTTCAAACAAAAACGCCGGATGCAAGACGGGCGTGCCCGTCAGCATCCGGCGCATCCACGGCTACCAGCTCAGCAGCTCGTAGCCGTCCTCGGTCACCACGAGCTGTACCTCGCACTGGGCCGAATCGCTGCCGTCCTTGGTGCGCACGCACCAGCCGTCGCCCTTGCTAATCTTGATATCGGGCGCTCCGGCGTTGACCATGGGCTCGATGGTAAAGACCATGCCTGGCACCATGATGGTGTCTACGTCGGGCGCCTCGGTGGTAAAGCCCACAAACGGGTCCTCGTGGAACTCCTTACCGATGCCGTGTCCGCCGTACTCGCGCACCACGCTAAAGCCGGCGTCCTCGACGGTCTTTTGTACTGCCTCGGCCATAACGGAGAGCGGTAGCCATGGCTTGACGGCTGCCAGACCCGCCTCCACGCTGGCACGGGTGACGTTGACCAGGCGCTGGCGCTCGGCCGAGACCTCGCCGATGCAGAACATGCGGCTCGAATCACTAAAGTAACCGTCCAAGATCGTGGAGCAGTCTACGTTGATGATGTCGCCCTCGTGCAGCACGTCCGTATCGCAGGGAATGCCGTGGCAGACCACATCATTGATCGAGGTGCACACGCTCTTGGGGTAGCCCTCGTAGTTGAGGTCGGCCGGCGTGCCACCGTGCTCGACGGTGTAGTCGTAGATCATCTGGTCGATCTGGTTGGTGGTCATGCCTGCGGCGATATGCTCGCCCACATAATCGAGCACGCCCACGTTGATGGCTGCCGAGCGCTTGATGCCCTCGATATCGGCGGGAGTCTTGTAGAGCGTGCGAGGCAGAACCTCCCAGCCTTCTTCCCACAAGCGCTCGAGGCGCTCATCAAAGGCGCTATGGCATTTCTTGTATTTCTTGCCGCTGCCGCACCAGCAAGCGTCGTTGCGGCCAGGCACGGGTTCTTTGTCATACATGGCTAACTTCCTTTCATCCGCAGCTAGTATAGCCCACCCACGCGGCCATAAAAGTTGCGGTGATATAGTTCCGATTTAAGCGGTTTAACAGCACAAATAGGAACTATATCACCGCAACTGATGGGGCGGGATGGCGGGCACTAGCTGCTGCGTGGTTTTGCTAGTAGCTCACCTGGCAGGGAATACCGAGGGCGCGCACGCGCGCGGCAATGGCGTCGAGCACCTCGGGCGCTGCTTTGGCAAGGCCGGCGACTGGTGTCTCGCGCGCGACCGTGTAGATGGTCGCCTCCTGCGGACGAATGCGCTCAAGCGCCGCGAGCCAGGGGGCAACATACTCCTCGCCGGTGTTGTCGATGGGCTTGCCCAGATACTCACCGGTCAAAAAGATCGTCTGGATAATAACGTGACCGTCAAAGCTTGCGAACGTCTCAATCTGGTGCTCGACGTCGTAGGGGCCAACAGGCTGGTCGAGCAGCTGGATAAATGCCGGATCGACCGTATCGAGCTTGAGGATGTTGTCGTCGACCATCATGAGCGCATCGTGCACCTCGGGGCGGTCGGCGCGCGTACCGTTGGAGAGCACGGCGATTTTGGAGTTTGGGGCCAGCTGATCGCGCAGCGCGACGGCGCCGGCAATCGCCTGGGGAAACTCCGGTGCGGCGGTGGGCTCGCCGTTTCCTGCGAAGGTGATCACATCGGGGAGCTCGCCCTCGGCTGCCATCTCGCGCAGCTTTGCCTCGAGC
>USIL01000058.1:0-7354 GCA_900554655.1 uncultured Collinsella sp. | reverse complement strand
ACGATCTTTACTATGGGCGGTGCCACGAGCGTGGACAAGGAATACCGCATACCGTATTCCAGCTGGTGGCCACAGGAGCTGCCGGACGAGCGTAACTTTGAGGAGGCGCGGGCAAAGCTCGACAGCGTGGGCTGGACGGTCGACTACGTGATCACTCACACCTGCTCTACGCGCATGCTTTCGTCCACGCTTTATCCAGCGTCCGGCTGGAATTGCCCCTCCGTTGATCGGCTTACGGCATTTTTCGATGAGCTGGAAGACCGCTTGGACTACAAGCGCTGGTACTACGGGCATTTTCATCGGGATACCAACCCGGCCGAGCGTCACACCGTGCTCTACGACTGCATCGTTCGCTTGGGCGACGAACTCCAGCCCTGGGATGTTGCGTAGAGGCGGGGTGGCTGGCTACTCGACCGTTACAGTGATGTTCTCCCGATGCGCGCGGATGACGTTCCAGCTAAAGTGCTCGACCAGCTGCTCGGCAGAGCGCGGTGTGGCGTCCGGCGCGATGCCTGTTTGCCCGGCGAGCCAGCCCAGTAGTGCCTCGGGCGCGCCAAAGCGGGTGCGGAGCTCGCCCAGGTCCAGGTCGCGGTCGCGCTTGGAAAGGCGGCGGCCATCCGGCGACATGAGCAGCGGAATGTGCGCGTAGTGCGGCGTGGGAAGTTCCAGCAAATGCTGCAGGTAGATTTGGCGCGGCGTGGAGCCCAGCAGATCGCATCCGCGCACGACCTCGGTGACGCCCATGGCAGCGTCGTCGACCACCACGGCTAGCTGGTAGGCAAAAACGCCGTCGCTGCGGCGCACCAAAAAGTCGCCGCATTCGGTGGCGAGTGCTTCGCATTGGGCTCCATACGTGCGGTCCACGAATTCGATCACATCGTTTGCGAGGTCGTCGACGGCGGGTACGCGCAGGCGCGTGGCCGGAGCGCGCAGAGCGCTGCGGCGGGCAACCTCCTCGGCAGAAAGGTCTCGGCAGGCGCCGCGGTAGATGGGCGTGCCGTCGCTCGCGTGCGGCGCGCTCGCGGCGTGGAGTTCGGCACGCGTGCAAAAACAGGGATAGGTGAGGCCGGCGTCTTGCAGCTGACGCAGGGCGTCCTCGTACAGATCCAGGCGATCGTGCTGGTAGTAGGGGCCTTCGTCCCACTCCAGTCCCAGCCAGGCCAGGTCGTCAATCAATTGAGTGGCAAGTTCCGGGCGCTTGCAGCGATCGTCCAGGTCCTCGATGCGCAGCACGATGCTGCCGCCTTGGCTGCGGGTCGAAAGCCATGCGCACAGGCAGCTGAACACGTTGCCCAAGTGCATGCGGCCCGAGGGCGACGGGGCAAAGCGGCCCACGACGGGGGTGGGCGCTGCCGTTGCTGGTGCGTCCGCGGCGTGTGTTGCTATGTTGCGTGCGTTGATATCCATGCGGACGAGTATAGCGCGGGGCGCGGTGGGAGAGACGCTGCCGTGGCCTGCAAGTTGCCGAGGCCGCGCGTTGCGCGTGCCGGACCACCGGATCGACAGCTCGATCGCCGCGCACCGACTCGGCCTTATACACGACAGAAACCCCGGCAGCTCTTCGCAACTGCCGGGGTTTCCGCGGAAAAGGGGGACATGATCCTCAAGCGAACGGCAAAGGGGCAAACCGTTTTCGCTCAACTGCTTTATCCCCCTCGCTCGCCGGCTTAATCGGCTCACGCCGCGCCCACACAAAGCCGCTACACCTGTGACGGAGCTATGAAGTGGTATCTATTGCCGGAGCGGGCTATGCCAAGGAGTGTCCCAGATTGCCGGCAAATAAGGAACGTCCCCAGGTGGCGGCCGCGGGCGTGACTTTCGTCCCGTTTGATACTCCGCTGACCTAGATGTTCGTCACATGAACCCGCAAACGTGGGACAATGACGCTACTGGTATCACAGACAAAGGATGTGCCTATGAACGCCCCCGTTGCCAAGACCTGTCGGCAGCGCTGCCCGTTTGCGCGATTTGCTTCCATTTGCGCGCTCGTCGCGCTTGCATTGCTGCTACTGCCCGCCGCCGCGCACGCCGACGGCTACTCCATGGCCCAGACCTATATCAGTGCCACGGTCGAGGCCGATGGATCGCTGACCGTTGTCGAGGGACGCCAGTTTGATTTCGACGACGACATCAACGGCGTGTTTTGGGAGATCAATACGGGCTCCAACCAGCAGGGCGGCACGGCGGGCGTCGACGTGCTGAGTGTCGAGGAAGAGGACACCGCGTTTAACAAAGTCGATAGCACGAACAAGGGCGACTCTGGCGTCTACACGGTCGAGCAGACCGGTGACGGCGTAAGGATTAAGGTGTTCAGCCCTCACGAGAGCGGCGACAGCGCAATCTACTACGTGAGCTACACCATGACCGGTGCGGTTATGAACTGGGCCGATACCGCCGAGCTCTACTGGAAGTTCGTAGGTGACGGCTGGTCTGCGGATTCCGATGACGTCGAGATGGAAGTGTGCTTCGCGAATGCCGCTGCCGGGACGGCGGCCGTCAAGGGCGATAACTTCCGCGCATGGGGCCATGGTCCGCTGACGGGCGACGTGTCGCTCGATGAGGACGAGCCCATGGTCACCTATACCATTCCCTGCGTGCGCCAGGGCGAATTCGCCGAGGCACGCATCGCCTTCCCTAGCGACTGGGTGCCGCAGCTTGCCGCTTCGGGCGAAGAGCGCATGTCAACGATCCTGAGCGAAGAGAAGGAATGGGCCGACGAAGCTAACGCCCGCCGCGCTCACGCTCGCATGATTGCCAATGCACTTGCCGTGCTAAGTGTTGTTGCGGCGGTGGCCTTTACCGGCACAATCGTTATGCTCAAGCTGCGCAAGCGCAAGCCCAAGCCGCTTTTCCAGGACGAATATTTCCGCGATGTGCCTTCGGCCGACCATCCCGCCGTGCTTTCGGCCCTCATGAGCTGGAACGAGGTGCCCGATCGGGCATATATCGCCACGCTCATGAAGCTCACTGACGACCGTGTGATCAAGCTGGAGCAGGCGACCGTGACCAAGGTCAAGAAGGGTCTGTTGGGGCGTGAAAAAGAAGAGCAGACGTATCGCGTGACGGTGAGTGATGCGGGCTGGAAGTCGGCCAAGGGCATTGACCACATGGTGCTCAAGGTCTTCTTTGCCGGTACTAAGCCTGACGAGAACGGCGATCGCTCGCGCACGTTCGACGAGCTGCAGCACTACGTCAAGCAGCACGCTACACCCGTGGGCGACAAGCTCGAGGACTATCAGAACACCGTTAAGGGCAAGCTGGCTGATAGCGAGTACGTTGCCTCGGACGGCATTGTTGCAATGGTGTTTTGCCTGGTTCTTGGTATCCTGATTGCCTTTGTTCCCGTGGGATCTATCTTCTTTACCGATGGCGCACAGGTGAACATTACCGCCGCGGTTATCTCGGTGCCGATTGTGCTGGTGGGTATCGGCGTGGGCCTTACGTTCCGCCGCTTTACGCCGGAGGGCGCCGAGGTGGCGGCTCGCTGCAAGGCACTTAAGCATTGGCTCGAGGACTTTACGCGTCTAAAGGAAGCCGTCCCCGGCGATTTGGTGCTGTGGAACAAGCTGCTGGTGATGGGCGTTGCCCTGGGCGTTTCGAAAGAAGTGCTGCGACAGCTGGCCGAGGCCGTGCCGCCCGAGGTGCGCGAGGCCGACGGCTTCTACGACAATTATCCCTGTTACTGGTGGTACTACCATCATTACGGTATCGAGTCTCCGCTCGATTCGTTCGATGACGTGTATCACGAGAGCATCCGTGAGCTGGCGTCGAGCTCCGACAGCTCGAGCGGCGGCGGAGGCGGCGGCTTCTCTGGCGGCGGAGGCGGCGGCGTCGGCGGAGGCGGCGGCGGAACGTTCTAACGGTCGTAAATCATGGGATGGGCTTTTCTCGACAGCCGTCGGGGAAGCCCATCCCATTTTTATGCGCTACCTACGAAGACTGTCCCCAACGACTAGTCACTGGGGACGTTCCTAAATGACTGGGTATGGCTGCCGGGTTTAGGCTGTTAGGTCGAGTTCGTAGAGGAAGCTTTCGCGCGGCATGTCGTGAAGGCGTTCTTCGCGGTTGGCGCGGTGCGTGGCCGTGCGCTTAAAGCCGTGCAGCTCGTAGAACTTCCACGAGCAGTTGGAGTCGGTGTACAGGTACGCCCTCGTCGCTCCAAGCGAGGACAGGTGCGAGACCGCGGCGTCGAGCAGAACCGTGCCAACGCCCAGGCCATGGACATCGCGATCCACGGCAAGCAGCGTGACCTCGTTGTCGTGCGGCAACGGGCTGCTCTCGAGCAGGCGGTTGTTGGTTCGGATGGTGGCGCGCACAAACGAGAGGTACTCGGCGCAAGCTTCGGGCTCCAGCTCGCGCATCTGCGACAGCAACGCGCGTTCGGTATCCATCCAATGCTCGTTGATAGTGACGCCGGAGTTCTGTCCTGCGCGTGCAAGTGCAATGCCGCGCGCCTCGCCGTCAATCACCGCAACCTGCGAAAACGTCGATGACGAAAGGCAATAGGCGAGGTCGCACGCGGCCTCAAGGCGGTTGTACTCATCGTTATCCGAATTGTTATGCCAAAGCTGTTGCAGAATCAGCGCGATGGCGTCGAAGTCTTCGGTATCAAACGGTCGGTAGAGAACCCGCGAGACCATGGTGCCTCTTTCTTTTGCGGATGCATATCGAGCACAGTTCTACCACGCCATTGGCATCAAATTATGGTGCCCCTGTGTTCCATGAACTCACCGTGCCCAGCGCCGTGCCCATCCCCTCTGCTCGCAAACTTTTTCTGCACATGCGCCCGTTGCGGGGTGCATCGATGCGCTCGATGCGCTACATTAAATCAGTATTTTCAATGCCGCTGCGCGAGCGCTGCAGATCGACGTATCACCGACTCACAGAGCACGGCGGCGTACCAGACAGGAGGACTGCATGGGATCTGATGTGAAGATCGCACGCGCGTTGATCTCGGTTACCGATAAGACGGGCGTCGTCGATTTCGCACGGACGCTGGTCGATGACTTTGGCGTCGAGATCATCTCTACGGGCGGCACGGCTCGTGCCATCGAGGACGCGGGCGTTCCCGTAACCCCCATCGAGGAGTTCACGGGCTACCCCGAGATGATGGACGGCCGCGTTAAGACCCTGCACCCCAAGGTTCACGGCGCGCTGCTGGCCCGCCGCGATTCCGAGCAGCACATGCAGGAGGCCGCTCAGCACGGCATTAAGCTGATCGACCTGGTCGTCGTCAACCTGTACGAGTTCGAGAAGACCGTCGCCAACCCCGAGGTCACCTTCGCGGACGCCATCGAGCAAATCGACATCGGTGGCCCCTCCATGCTGCGCTCTGCCGCCAAGAACGCCACGAGCGTTACCGTCATTTCCGACCCTGCCGACTATGATGCCGTCCTGGCCGAGATGCACGAGACCGGCGGTTGCACCACGCTTTCCACCCGTCGTCGCCTGCAGGTGAAGGTCTACCAGACCACCGCCGCCTACGACACGGCTATCTCCCGTTGGCTTGCCGCCCAGGCAAGCGACGTGGCGGACACTTCTGCCAAGCTCGAGATTTCGCTGGAGAAGGTCGACGACCTGCGCTATGGCGAGAATCCTCAGCAGAAGGCTACGGTCTACCGCTTTGCCGAGGGCTGCGAGAACACCGCGAGCTCGCAGTTCCCGCTCGTTGGCTCCGAGCAGATCCAGGGCAAGCCGCTCAGCTACAACAACTATCTGGATGCTGATGCCGCTTGGAACCTGGTCCGCGAGTTCGACGAGCCGGCCTGCGTGATCCTCAAGCACCAGAACCCCTGCGGTTCTGCCGTTGCCGAGGACATCACGGCTGCCTACGACCGCGCCTTCGCCTGCGATCCCAAGAGCGCCTTTGGCGGCATCATCGCCTGCAACCGCGAGGTTCCCTATGAGCTGGTCGAGCACTTTGCCGATCAGAACAAGCAGTTCGTCGAGGTTATCATCGCCCCGAGCTACACTGCCGAGGCGCTCGAGCGCATGGCCAAGCGTCCCAACCTGCGCGTGCTGGCCACCGGCGGCGTGGACCACGGCGCCCAGGTGGAGCTGCGCTCCATTGACGGCGGCATGCTGGTGCAGGAAGTCGACCACGTGACCGAGGATCCCGCGACCTTTACGTTCCCCACCGACCGCAAGCCCACCGACGCCGAGATGGCCGAGCTCGAGTTTGCCTGGAAGGTCTGCAAGGGCGTTAAGTCCAACGCCATCCTGGTCTCCAAGGGCAAGGCCGGCATTGGCATGGGCCCGGGTCAGCCTAACCGCGTTGACTCCGCACTGCTTGCCTGCGAGCGTGCTGAGGACTTCTGCGAGCGCGAGGGCGTGGAGAAGGGCGGCTTTGCCTGTGCAAGCGACGCGTTCTTCCCGTTCCGCGACAACGTCGACGTGCTTGCTGCACACGGCGTGACCTGCATCATCCAGCCCGGCGGCTCCAAGCGCGACGACGAAAGCATCCAGGCCTGCAACGAGCATGGTATTGCGATGGTCTTCACAGGGGCCAGGCATTTTAGGCACTAGAGGCTTTCCCAAGCACCCGACCTTGCCCCTCAAACCGTCGCTTGCGTACATTTAGTACGCGGCGCTCCTCTTTCGGGGCAATCTCGGGCACTTGGAAAACCCTTAATGGGATGTTGTTCTATCCCATTAAGCCGATCGGTCGCCTGACCGTATCGTCAAAATAATCTCTGCAAAAGACGGCTGCTCCGTTTGGAGGGCCGTCTTTTTGGTATAAGAGGACGGAATGACTAACACGAAAGGTACAACCATGCCCCAGATTGATGATGCCGAGCTGTTTGGCAATGCCGAGGATCAGCGTGCGTACGAGGACTTTTGCGCCAATCAGGAGGCGGTCGAGAAGTTTACGCTCGACAAGCCCGCGCTTATCTGCCGTTGGCGCATGTCCAATAAAAAGGTGCCCATGCTCAACCGCCACATTCGCGCACTGTCCGAGCGCCTGGTGCAGGGCGAGCCGCTTACCCATAACATGCTCAGCTGGGCCAAACAGCACGTTGAGTGGTCGCTTGCCGAGGGCGATTACACTGCGCACGACGGCGTACTCATGCTGGTGATCGACATCAACGGCAACGCCGCCATGACGGTGGGGGAGTACGAGCCGCTCGCCGATACGTCGGCCAAGGCGCTGCGTGCCCGTTCCGCCGAGGCCCGCTCCGAGGCCGACGAGACCGGCGTGGCGCCCGAGTTGCTCGCCGCCGTCAACAACGGCGAGCTTGCCTTTGTGGCGCCGGCGGACGAGTGCCTGTGCGGCACGGCGACGCTCATCGAGCAGCTCGCCCAGACCAAGGGCATCCCGGTCACGCGCGTAGACATTCCCGCGCAACTCAAGGGC
>USIL01000057.1:0-7393 GCA_900554655.1 uncultured Collinsella sp. | reverse complement strand
CCACGCCGGGCAAGCTCTCCCTTGTACTCCATCTCACTAAAGTGTATGATTCTGAACGTTATATGACTCACTTTAGCTAACTAAAGTGCCATCAAGGGGGATACCATGAATGCCGATATGTCTCGTCGTCAGTTTGTTGGTCTAGCCGGTTCGCTTGCCACGGTGCTTGGCCTCGTCCTGGTAGGCTGCGGCGGTGGTGCCGATAAGGGCTCTGCTGCCGGATCTACCGCAGCCAAGGACGTGAAGGGCGCTGCGGAGTCCAAGAAGCTCATCGTGGGCTTTGATAAGTCCTATCCTCCGTACGGCTTTGTGGGCGATGACGGCGAGTACACGGGCTTTGATCTCGACCTTGCCAAGGCTGTTGCCGATAAGCAGAGCTGGGAGGTCAAATACGAGGCCATCGACTGGGACGCCAAGGATACGCTGCTTAACTCGGGCGCCATCAACTGCATCTGGAACGGCTTTACCATGGAGGGTCGCGAGGACGACTACACGTTCTCCGAGCCGTACATGCTCAACGAGCAGGTGCTCGTGGTCAAGAAGGACGCGGGTATCAAGAGCTGGGACGATCTTGCTGGCAAGACCGTGATTACCCAGACCGATTCCGCTGCGCAGGATGTGCTCGAGGGCGACCAGAAGGATCTGGCGGCGACGTTCGCCACGCTCGACACCATCGGCGAGTACAACACGGCCTTTATGCAGCTCGAGAGCGGCGCGGTCGATGCCGTGGCTTGCGACCTTTCGATTGCCCAGTATCAGCTTGCCGCCAAGCCCGATGCCTATACGCAGCTCGACAAGCCGCTGTCCAGCGAGCACTACGCCGTCGGCTTTAAGAAGGGCGACACCAAGTCGGCCGATGCCGTGACCGAGTCGCTCAAGACGCTCTACGAGGACGGCACGGTCAAGGACCTGTGCGACAAATATTCAAGCTATGGTCTATCTTTCGATAATTGGGTTTTGAAATAGCCACAGCACCCAACCTTGCGGCTCCAACCCTCCTCGCGTACCAAAGTACGCTTCGTCGGGCTTGTCGCTCGCAATCTTGGGCACTGTGCCTATTTCAATTAACGCCCGCTGTTCTGTTGCTGTGAAAGAGAGGGTAGGTTGTCTATCCAAGTCATGATGCAGATGCTTGGCCAGGGATTCTTGGTCAGTTTGCAGCTGTTTGTGCTGACACTGCTGGGGTCGATTCCGCTGGGAATCCCCGTGGCGTTTATGCGCATGAGCAAAATCGCGCCGCTTCGCTGGATTGCGCGCATCTACATTTCGGTCATGCGCGGTACGCCGCTCATGCTGCAGATGTTTGCCATCTACTTTGCCCCGTACTACGTGTTTGGCATTTCGCTCACGCCCGATTCCAAGTGGACGGCGTGCGTCGTGGCGTTCATCATCAACTACGCCGGTTACTTTGCCGAGATCTATCGCTCGGGCCTGCAGTCCATTCCGCGCGGTCAATACGAGGCTGCCGAGGTGCTGGGCTATTCGCGCATGCAGACGTTTCTGTATATCGTGATGCCGCAGGTCGCCAAGCGTATTCTGCCTGCGATGGGCAACGAGATCATCACGCTGGTCAAGGACACGTCGCTGGCGTTTGCCATTGGCGTGGGTGAGATGTTCTCGACGGCCAAGGCGCTGGTCGCCTCGCAGGTGAGCATGGTGCCGTTTGCGATCGCGGCGCTAATCTACTGGGTCTTTAACTTTGTGGTCGAGATGCTGCTGGGCGCCGCCGAGAAAAAATTGGATTACTACCATGATTAATTCGGTAATGAATATATCGAACGCGCGTAAGGCGTTTGGCGGCAATGAGGTGCTCAAGGATATCTCGCTCGAGGTAAAGCGTGGCGAGGTCGTGGCGATTATCGGGCCTTCGGGTGGCGGCAAGTCCACGCTGCTGCGGTGTGCCACGCTGCTCGAGACACTCGACGGAGGCTCGCTCTCGTTTGGTGACCTTGCCGTTGCGACGGATGCGGGTTCGGGCGCGGTCTATGCGAAGGGCGATGTGCCCAAGCGGGCACGCTCGCGATTCGGCTTGGTGTTCCAAAATTACAACCTGTTCCCGCACTATACCGTGATGAAAAACATCATCGATGCGCCGATCCGCGTGCTTAAGCGCCCGCGCGAGCAGGCGGAAGCTCGTGCGCGCGAGTTGATCGCGCAGATGGGGCTTACGGGCAACGAGAACAAGGTTCCGTGTGAGCTTTCGGGCGGTCAGCAACAGCGCGTGAGTATTGCCCGCGCCCTGGCGCTCGATCCGGAAATCTTATTCTTTGACGAGCCAACCTCGGCACTCGATCCCGAGCTGACGGCCGAGGTGCTGCATGTCATTAAAGACCTTGCCGCGCAGAATATGACGATGGTGATCGTGACCCACGCGATGCAGTTTGCGCGCGATGTTGCCGACCGCGTGGTCTTTATGGATGGCGGCCGCATTGTCGAGGAGGGTCCTGCCGAGCAGGTCATCGACCATCCGCGTGAGCAGCGCACCCGTGAGTTCTTGAGCCGTATCGAGGGATAGGCTCAGGTATTTACTCAACTATTAATTGAGGCGAAGCCGTCGCAGGTCTTACGGTCTGTGGCGGCTTTTTGTTTGCATCGACGGGGTTCAATAATCGCCTCACAAGCTTGTCTCTTCCTCTCGCCGCCTGTATTCATACGTGCGCCGAAAGGTATGCATGGACGGCCGCCCGTGAGGGTAGGGTGGTGGCATAGGACATTTGGAGGGTGAGTCGGCTCGGTTGCCGACCATGCTGCTCCCGGGATGGCACCGACCGCGAACTCTCCCCGTTGGCGTCGCGCATTGCGCGCGGCCCTGCAAGGAGGTCATCATGGGTGCTCCCAAGACCGGCAATGTAAGGAACGTGGTGCTCGTAGGCCAAGGCGGGGTGGGCAAGACTTCACTCGCCGAGGCCATGCTCCACCTTTCCGGCAAGACCGCCCGCCTGGGCGGCCACGACGGCACCAAGCCCACGCTCGACTACGATCCCGAAGAGGTCAAGCGTGCATTTTCCATCTCGACGACCATCGCGCCGATCGACTGGAAGGGCGCGCGCATCAATGTGCTCGATGCCCCGTGCTACCCCGATTTTATCGGCGACGCCTTTGCCGCGATGAGCGTCTGCGAGACGGCTCTGTTTGTGGTCGACGCCGAGGCCGGCCCGCAGCCTACGACGGTTAAGCTCTGGTATGCCGCCGAGGACCTGCGCCTGGCGCGTGCGGTGTTCGTAAACCGCCTGTCGCGCTCCGAGGCCAGCTTTGCGACCACGATGGACCTGCTGCAGGAGCGCTTTGGCACGCGCCTGGGCGCCGTGACCCTTCCCTGGGGCGAGGGCGAGGACTTTGACGGCATCATCGACCTGGTGCGCATGAAGGCGCGCCATTGCAACGGCACCGAAGCCGTTGAGTCGGAGATTCCCGAGGAGTATCGTGCCCAGGCCGAGGAAGCCCATGACCATCTGTGCGAGCTGGTGGCCGAGGCCGACGACGAACTGATGATGAAGTACTTGGAAGGCGAGGAGACGCTGACGCAGGAGGAGCTTGAGGGCCTGCTGTCGAAGGCGATTGCCGAGCGCATCTTTGTGCCGGTCTTTGCGGGCGATTGCATTAAGGAGCAGGGCGTCAACTCGCTGATGGACGACATCGCGACGTACTTCCCGGCGCCGACCGACTACGGCGAGATGCCGCTTATCGACGGCGATTCGCTCAAGATTTCGAGTGACGATGATCGTCCGGTGGCGTTTGTGTTTAAGACCCTGGCCGATCCGCAGCAGGGTCGCATCAGCTTTATCAAGGTGCTGACGGGTACGCTTGAGCCGGGCCTTGAACTAATTAACGCGCGCACCCGCAAGAGCGATCGTCTGGCTCACTTGTATGTGATGTGCGGCCGCGACATGACCGAGGTCGGTCACGCCTATGCCGGCGACATTATCGTGGCACCCAAGCTGGCGGCCGAGACGGGCGATACGCTCTCGATTACCGGCAAGGTCGAGGCTGCGGCGTTTAAGTTCCCCAACTCGCAGTACCGCATTGCCATCGAGGCCGAGAATCGCGGGGACGAAGAGAAGCTCTACACGTTTATCGAGAAGGCCTGTAAGGCCGATCCGACCATGAGCATCGACCGCGACGAGGAGACCGGCCAGACCATTATCTCCGCCGTTGGTGAGGCGCAGGTTTCGGTGCTGCTCAACCGTCTGGAGGACCGCACCAAGGTCGTTGCCAAGAGCGTGCCGATCCGCATCCCGTATCGCGAGACCATCCGCCGCACGGCGAGCGCTCAGGGCCGCCACAAGAAGCAGACCGGTGGCGCCGGTCAGTATGGCGACTGCTGGCTGCGCGTTGAGCCGCTCATTGGGCCCGACGGCACGAGCGATGGCTATGAGTTTGTGGACGAGGTCGTAGGTGGCCGTATTCCGCGCTCGCTGATCCCCGCCGTGGACAAGGGTGTCCAGGAGACCATGAAGGACGGTATTATTGCCGGCTATCCGCTCACGGGCATTCGCGTGGCTGTGTACGACGGCTCGTATCACAGCGTCGACTCCAACGAGATGGCGTTCCGCGCGGCGGCTCGCATCGGCCTGCGCAAGGCATGCGCCGATGCCGATCCGGTGGTGCTGGAGCCCATCGAGGAAATTACGGTGACTATCCCCGAGAGCTACGCCGGCGCCGTGATGGGCGACATCTCGGCATCACGCGGTCGCGTGACGGGCATGGAGACCGATGAGCGCGGCGACACCGTGGTCATCGCCCAGGCGCCGTTGGCCGAGCTGACGGATTATTCGACGCGCCTGCGTTCTATCACGCGCGGCACGGGCGACTTTACCATGAAGCCTGCAGGCTATGAGCAGGTACCTTATGACGTTCAGGCCAAGCTGGTCGAGCGCTATGAGGAGGGTCGCGCCAAGTAGCGCGGGGCTTTGCCTGCAACATACATGCCGACACAAGGGCCGCTCTGGGCAATCCAGGGCGGCCTTTTTGATCCCTAGGGGACGGAGGAAAACGGATCATGTTAGGTTTTGGGGCAGCTTGATCGGCACTAGTCTCCGGATGCCTGGTTGCGGCCGGTGGCGTAGTCGATCTGCACATGCGGCGGCAGGTTATAGCAGTACACGTGGAAGCAGAGGGTCTTGCCGTGGTCCTCGACCGATTGCGCCTCAAGGCGCACGCCACGGCAGACGAGTTCCTCTTCGTTATACATGGGCGTGACGCGGTAGAGCACGTGGTTACCTGTCTCGCGGATATAGCCGAGAATCTGCTCCTCAAACGGCAGCATGCCCGTCTCGTTGAGATAACGCGTGCCGGTGAGGAGATTCTTGCGGTTGGCGTTTTCGCCGCAGAGCGACCAGGCGATAAGGTGGCAGCGGTTGTAGAGGCTCTGGCCTGGAATAAAGTCGTAGCGTTGCTGGTGCCATCCGGCGGGATGGATACGCGAGATATCGCCGCGCTCGCCTCGACCGAGTGATTCGGGGCCCACGCAGGCAAGCGCTTTGCGGGTGCGGCCCAGGCTGTCGAGCTTGGAGAACTTCTTAAAGCAACCCTCTTCTGTAGCGCGCTCGTATTCGTCGAGCGTGAATGATGGCGTGCCGAGCGGGTGCGTGCTGTCGGCGCGAAGGGCAACGTAGGGGTTGCCGGCATAGTCGGGAATGCTGCTGAGATAAATACCGCGGGCGCGGTTGAGGTCGGGGTTTTCGACCTCGTCGATGGGGGTGGCGGCGCTGTCCGCGGAAGCGCCGTCGCCGGTGTCGGTTGCGGCGGAATCGGAGCCATCGCCAGAGTCTTGGCTATTTTGAGAGTCCGAGGAACTCGCTGTTCCCGATTCGAGCCGGGCGACCAGGTCCGCCTCGTCGTCGGTGCGGCTGGGACTCTCGTTTTGTTTTTCGGCCAGAGCCGTCGCCTGCTCATCGCTTTGCGGCGACAACAGCCTGGGCGCTCCGTCGAGCGATCCTGTGAACAGCGCAAACCCCAGCACCACGGCGGTGCCGATGGAAAGTGCTTGCTTGTAGGCGGGCTTGCGCGACATTGAGGCTCCTGGATGGACGGTTGGGAATCTACCAGTCTAGCAGGAGCCGGCAGGGGCCGTTCTGTCGAACAAATACTTAAGATTTGAGACAAACGCTACTGATTCATTTGTCCCGCGGTCTAGATCGAGGTGGAGTCGAGCCAGTTGAGCTTGCACTCGAGAATGCGCTGCTCGCCGGGTTCGCTGCTTCCGTCAAGTAGGGCGAGCAGCATCTCGGCTGCTTCGCGACCTTCTTGGTCGACGGGCTCGATGATGGTGGAGACGGTCGGTGTGGTGAGATTAGTCCAGTCTTCGCAGTTGAGTCCCAAAAGGCCGATTTGCTGCGGAAGCAGATGGGCCATTGGCTGGAGGGCCTTGTAGACACGGGGAAGTGCCCACTGATTTTGCACGAAGATAAGGGTTCGCTTGGCGGGATTGAACTTGAATTTAAAGTATTCAGTGAGCTCGTTGATTGACGGCTTGTTGTGATCGATGGGAATCGCTTTGTAGAGCTGCCCGTTCGCTGCCAGCGCCTCGGCATACCCCTGAAAACGCTCCATGCGGGTGCGCATTTCGGTCATGTTGGCGGCAATGGAAAAGAAATCTTCGTAGCCGGCGTCGAGGAGTGCCTGTGTGGCGTTGTACACGCCGTCGTAAAGGTTGGTTTTGATCCAGCTGGTACCTGGGCTATAGATGGCCGCATCGAAAAAGACGACCGGCTTGCCGGCGCGTCTAATGCGGTCATGCACGGCTTTGAAGTTTGCCGTGGGCTGGATGATAAAGCCATCGACGCCCAGCGAGAGCATCTTGTCGACGTACATGAGCTCGGTCTCGGGGTTAAAGTTGCTCGTGCAAACGACCGTCTGGTAGCCCGCGGGGAGCATGACCTGCTCCATGCCATTGAGAACGAGCCCCGCCCATTTGTTGGTGTTATCCAAAATGATGATGGCAATGACGTGGGTTTGCTTGCCGGTGAGCGTCTGCGCTTGGGCGTTGGGAACGTATCCGAGTTCCTTAATGACGCGCGCGATTTTGTTCTGCGTCTTCTCGCTAAGCTTTTCTCGTTTGTCGTTGAGGTAATACGAGACGCTTGCCGTCGAGGTTCCCGCCTCTCGAGCGACGTCTGCGATCGTAACGCGCTGTTTTGCCACAGCGACTCCTTCCGACAGATGAGCATTTTCCAACATGATGACTTTGAGTCTTGGTGAAGGATACGCTTCGGTGAGCGGCTTTTTCCTTTCATATGAGTATGCAACAAATGCGGCATACGGGTGGGGTCGAAATTTGTGACCGGCATGCGCATCTGCCGTCTACCGAGAAAATCAAATACTTCTTGACTTTTGAAATCGAGGGCAAAATCGCAGGATTCATTTTTAGTTAAACGCATAACCAAAACGCATA
>USIL01000056.1:0-7419 GCA_900554655.1 uncultured Collinsella sp. | reverse complement strand
GCTCATCTGGCTGTTCGCCGGTGCTGCCATGGATGCGTCCGAGGGGATCGGCGGCCTGTTCTGGCTCCCGTGGGTCGTCGGTAGCTTGGGCTCCGCTATCGCCCTTATCGTTATCGACGATGACGATGAGAATGATGCGGCTGCATGCGGCGATAGGGAGTAGAGGCGTTCGAAGACATCCGTCTGAATGAAGCGGGCGGCCTCGGGTGTGCCGGGGCCGCCCGCATTTTGCTGGGTGGTGCTGTATTGCCGGCGTGGAGCGGGCCTCAAGCTAGTGCTTGCCGTCAATTTGAAGTCTTCGGCTGCGGGCACCTTCGAGTCCGCATCACGAGCGCAACGCTGGCGCCCAAAGCGCTGATTCTTGACGCGCGTGATGCGGACTTCGGCAGATGCTGCCTCTAGTTCAGCAGCCCCCACACGGCAAAGCCGAGTGCTCCGCCGATGGCGGCTGCGGCGAAGAAGGTCAGCAAGTCGTACGCCAGTCGGTGCTTCGTCGGCCACGCGCGGCGGGGGAGTGCCCGCGGATCGCGCTCGATGTCCGCCTCGCCGTTCATGAAGGCGAGGATCTCGCGGTATGTCACCAGGTCGTTCTCGCGCTTGATGCGCTCGAGGACGGTCGCGACAACAAGCGCCGCTATCGCCGGCAGGAACGCCGCAGCCGCGGCGACGCCGGCGCCCCAGGTGCCCTCCATCCAGTTAAACGCCGGCGACAGTATCAGTGCGAACGCCACCGCCAGCAACGCGAGCATCAGCACGGCCAGCCATAGCATCCGCGTTCCCATGCGCTTGCGATCTCTTTCGACTGCCTCTTCCATAACGGTCACGTCTCCCTTCACGAGCGTGTCTATGGAGGTGTCGAATAGGATGCTCAGCATGAGCAGACTCTGGACGTCCGGATACGTCTTGTCCCGCTCCCAGTTGCTGATCGTCTGACGCGACACGTAGAGTTTCTCGGCGAGTTGTTCTTGGGAGAGCCCCATCGCCTCGCGCCTCGTCTTGATCTGGTTGCTGATGTCCATCGTCACCTCCCGGTCGTGAAGGAGCGTCCCGCGAACACGCCGGGTGCGCTATCGAATCTGTTGTACATCATATGCGGCAAGGCTTGCCGGGCGCTGCAAAAACTGTTTTGCACGGGGTTTACCTGCATGATTGTTGCTGCGATGGCTTAGCGATGTTGTCGAGCAGTCATCCAAGTGTACAGGCCCATGGCGGCGTAGCCGATTGCGGTATAGGCAACCCCATGGAACGCAAGGTCCTGGCTGCCCTCGACCTTGAGGGGAAACAGGACCGCGGGTCCGATTCCGAGCGCCGCGGGTACCCAGAAGAGCGTCCTCGCGGAGTTTGCGGCGAGCAGGCCGAGGGCGATCGCAGTTACGGGGAGCACGAGGTAGATCAGCGCCATCATGGCGATCATACCGGCATCGGATGGGACGAAGCTCACCAGGAGGGCGGGGATTGCCCAGCAGGCGCCAACGATTGCGATCAATGCGATGAGGGACGCGCGTACGGTGACGTTCATGGGGCACCTCCTAACGGGAATCGCCCCCATTCTGGCATACATCTTCAGAATGGGGGCTAAGGGGGATACCATTTCGGGGAACGGGCGCGTACCCGCGCTTTTAACTCAGCATCTTGGCGAGCATGCCGATGCCGACGCCCACCAGTCCGCCGGCGATGGCGCCGATGATGATCTGCACCGCGTTGCGCGTGCCCTTGACCCAAGGGTTCATCTCGCGCTCACGGCGCCCCTCGAGCGTGTCGCGATCGACCTGCTCGCCGCGGCTAAACGCCAACACCTCGCGGTACGTGACGAGGTCGTGCTGCTTCTTCATGCGTTCCATATACACGAACGCCACGAGCATCACGACGAGCGCCACGGCGGCAAACGCCGCGGTGGGCGCGATGTGCATGCCCCAGCCCCATTCGAGCTGGAACGCCGCCCACGCGCTCAGCACCAAAAACACGACCGCGCTCACGACCGTGATTGTGGAGAGGGCGTTGTACTTCTTGACCGCTTCGTTCATTACCTGTGCCATGGTTTCCACATCTCCTTTGATGAGGGAGTCCACGGTCACCCCGAACACGTTGGAAAGCAGCAGCAGGCTCTGGACATCCGGATACGTACGGCCGCACTCCCAGTTGCTGATGGTCTGGCGCGACACGTAGATGCGCTCCGCCAGATCGTCTTGGGACAGTCCGAGCTCCGTGCGATGCTCCTTGATGTGCGAGCCCAGCTCCATGCGTTTGCTCCCTAGAGGGTCGGGGTGACCCCTGTCGAGAGCCACCATGTCATTGACGCGAGCATCGTACCATCAAAGGTCTTTATATTTGACCCCCACGGGGCAAAATCGAGCTGTCAAAAGGCTTTATATACGACATCTAGCTGGGAAAAGAACGGTCCCCAAAGGCGGATGCCTCCGGGGACCGGTTGGTGCGTATAGACGGGGCGAGCTTGCTTTGGGTTGGTGTTTGCCCCGCCGTTCGGCTCGACTTTGGAGCGGCGGGGCTCAGCTCTGCCTCGACCGCGGCGCGGGGCGCGGCTTTGTCCCGACGTCGGCAGCGGCCGAGCCCTGTCTTCCAGCTTAGCCCTCCTCGCCTTTGGGTGCGTCCTTGGACGAGGGCTCTTTCTTCGGCAGCCTTCCCGCGCGTTTGAGGGCGTCTCGCAAGATCCATTCCACCTGACCGTTGGCGCTGCGCATCTCATCGTCCGCCCAGCGTTGGACGGCCTCCCAGATAGCGGGGTCTATACGGAGTGGATACTGCTTGCGTGCCATGACGTGCCTTCTTGTCGAATGTGCAATTCTGCACCCGTCCCAAATTACTCATTGGTGTTGGGGTTAGTACAGCGAGCCTGCGTTGAGCACCGGGTGCGCCTCGGATTCACCGCAGAGCACCACCATGAGGTTGCTGGCCATCTGCGCCTTGCGCTCGTCGTCCAGCTCGATGGTGCCGCCGGCGGCCATCTCCTTCACGGCCATGTCGACCATGGAAACCGCGCCCTCGACGATCTTCTTGCGCGCGGCGATGACGGCCTCGGCCTGCTGGCGGCGCAGCATCGCCTGGGCGATCTCCGGCGCGTAGGCCAGGTGCGTGAGGCGCGCATCGTCGATAACCACGCCGGCGGGCGCCAGGCGCATCGCGAGCTCGCGGCGCAGGGCTTCGGAGACCTCTTCCACATTGGCGCGCAGCGTGATGGCGCCGGCGGCATCGGACTCGTCCTCAAGATGGTCGTAGGCGTACACGCTCGCCACGTGGCGCAGCGCCGTCTCGGCCTGCATGGCGACATAGCTCTGGTAGTCGTCGACGTCGAAGAGCGCCTTGGCGGTATCGGCGACGTGCCACACCACGACGGTTGCGATCTCGATGGGGTTGCCCATTTTGTCGTTGACCTTCAGGCGCTCGCCATTCAGGGTGCGCACGCGGGTGGAGATAGTGGTGGGGTTGCCCTTGGCGGCCTTCTGCGCCGCGGCCTTGGCGGCCTTGGAATCGCTCATCTCGAGCTCGATCATCTCGCCGATCCCGGCCGATCCGCCCATGCTCTTGCTAAAGAACGGGTTGGCCCAGAAGAAGCCCTCGTCGCGGACGGTGCCCACGTACTTGCCGAACAGGATGCACACGCGCGCCTGGCCGGGCTGCAGCGAGAAGAATCCGTTGAGTGGGATGAACCACAGGCAAAACGCGAGGATGCTGAGGCCGAGCCCCCATCCGTAGACTGCGGGCGCGTCGACGCCGTCGGGCGTGCTCGCGAGCCCGATGGTGCTCCAGATAAAGAGGCCGATGATGACGATGAGCGCCACCGCCACGGCGACGAGCATGCCGTAGCCCGACTTGGCCTTGAGTTGCTTTTCCACGCTCATTGTGAGCTCCTTTCATGACTGCGCCGGCGTTTGCGTGACGTCCCCGGCGCCGCGCTCCAGATTGCGATGGGGAGGAGGCGAGTCCCCGAGCAGTTCGTGCGACTGCTGATTGCATTGTGATATCACATTGAGACCAAGTCAAGGAGAATCGGATGCCGTCTCTCATGGCATAAGTGGTTCGGGGCGCCCGGCATCTACGCTCCGTAGAGGTCTTCCTGTTGCATCTTGGCTCGCAAGTCCCTATAATAGCTCCACTCACGGCTGAAGGTTTACCTCTAGATTTGGAAAGGGGAGCTGCACCATGCTTGCTTCCATGAGGATTTGGCTCTAGCCACGGTCGCGTGAGCGACCGGTACTTCGCTGCATACCACCGATCGCATCAAAGGATTATTCCATGACACAACCGAATCCCTGCGCTTCTTGGAAGCGCTCGCTCGCCATCGTCTGGATCGGCGAGTTCTTCTCCGTGCTCACGAGCTCCATTCTGCAGATGGGTCTCATCTGGCACGTCACCCTCACCACCGGCTCCGCGAGCGCCCTGTCGTTCGTGAGCCTGGCGGCCTTCTTGCCCATGGCGCTCCTCGGCGCCTTCGCGGGCACCATCGTGGACCGCACGTCCATCAAGCGTCTCATGATCGGCGCCGATCTCTTCATCGCGGCCGTGAGCCTCACGCTTGTCTTCGGCTCGCTTCGGGGCGACCTTTCTGTCGCCGTTGTGGCGGCGGTGCTGTTCGTCCGTGCGCTGGGCAGCACGCTCCATACGCCCGCCTTCAACGCGCTCACACCGCTCATCGCCCCGCCCGAGGTGCTCGGCAAGCTGGCGGGCATGCTGCAGTTCATGCAGTCGGGTAGCTATATCATCGGCAACGCCATCGCCGCGGCGGTCTACCCGGCGTTTGGTCTGACTTTCATGATCGCGCTCGATGTCGCCGGGGCGGTGCTCGCGAGCATCGCGGTGGCGACCTCCGGCATCAAGACGCCGGCGCCCGAGCGCCATACGCCCGAGGAGAACGCCGAGGCGTCGCACCGCGCGGTGCGGGCCTTCCTATTGGAGACGGCCAACGGGTACCGCGAGCTCAAACGCCATCACGGTCTGTTCGCCATGCTCTGGATCGGCTTCGCCTTCTCGGTCCTGTTCTCGCCCATATCCGCGCTGTTCCCGCTCATGGTGTTCGACCATTTTGGGGGCACCACTACGCAGTCGGCTATCGCGGAGATCGCGTTCTCGGTCGGCATGATCGCGGCGAGCGGCTGGATCGGGGCGACGGGTGGCCTTAAGAACCGCGCTCTTTCGTGCACGCTGGCCATCGGCCTCTTCGGAGCGGGCACGCTCGCGGGCGGCCTCGTGCCCCCTTCCGCGCTCGTTGTGTTTCTGGGGCTTACGTTCGCGATGGGGGTCTCGAGTCCGCTGTACAGCGCGCCGCAGATGGCGCTCATGCAGGAGCGCGTCGATCCCGAGTGCATGGGCCGCGTCTTCGGTCTGTACGGAGCGGTCTGCAGCTGGGCTATGCCCGTGGGGCTCGTCGCATCGACCTTGTTCGCGGACGCCATCGGCGTAAGCGCGTGCTTCGTGCTCATCGGTGCTGCAATGGTGATCCTAGCAGGCATCACCTGGGCGATCCCGAGCATCCGCAAGATTGGGTAGCGCTCTGGCGGAGTGCGTTTCGTTTCGGACGGCTCGTAGGGTCGCTGCGACGTGAAGGGTGGTCGACGGTGCGCCTGCGAGGGCGCCGTCGACCACCCTTTTGTTTAATTCGTCTGGCCCGGCGCCGATCATCATCTGTTCGCCGGGCGATTGCGATGCCGCCGCTTGCCGATACGCGGCTCCTTACGTTGTGCGCATCCCATCGTTCTGGCAGCGTTTCCTGCAGTTAATCTCCAGAGCTCGAGGCGGTGGCCCCTATGAGTAATCTGCTCGAATCCATTCTGCGCGTCGGTATGACCGTGTTCATCGTCGGCCCGCTCACTGCATGGGTCGCCCGCCGCGGCGCGCGCGAGCGCAGCGAGGCAACGGACAGCCTCGATTGCTTCACGGTGCGCATGCCCGCAGCCATCCGCACGATCATCGCCTGCTGCGCCGTCGCGTTCGAACTGCTCATGCTGGGTGTCTACGTCTGGCAGGGCGTCTCGCTGGGCGAGTGGGACCACGAACTTGTGTGGTTCGGTCATGCCATGGCGCTCGCGGGTATGGCTATCTGGGCCTTGCTGAGCATCCCGCGTATCGACGTGGACGGTGGGCGCATTCTCTCGCGTAACGCCTTCGGCATCCGCAAGGAGACGACGTTTGGCAACATCACCCGTGCAACGCTTCACGCGCAGATGATGAGGATCGACCTGTTCGAGGGCGACCGGAAGTTCTGCTCGATAAGCCTCGAGGGGGTGTGCTCGCTCAACCTCCTCGCCCGTCTGGAGGAAGAGGGCATCGAAGTCTCGGACGCCGTCGACGGTCCCATGACCAAGGCGGGCCTGTGTTGGTCTGCCATCAAGCCGTTGACGATTGTTTTCAACGGCATGGCCCTCGTCTTCTCGCTCGTCCTCGCCTTCATGGCGGTCTTCACCGACGAGGGTGCGCGCCTGCTCGTGCTCATCCCGTTCCTGTTCCTGTTCCTGTTCATAGGGGGGTTCCTGCCCCTGCTCATGCTCGGCATGCCGGCCCGCGGCATCCTCGAGATCGGCAGGCAGGAGCGCGCGCTCGGTTTCTCCTTCTCCGAGGAGATGGCAAGCCGAGGTGCCACGGGTACTTCGCTTGTCGATGACGATTGGTTCATCGAGATCAGCAACGCCCGCGTCGTGGCGTTTCGCCGCGATTACCTCAAGAAGATCACGGCGCACGAGAACAGCGAGAGCGGCGACCGCTGCACGGTGACCACGAGGGGTGGTCGCAAAATCAAGGTGTATGCAAGCGGGCAGCACGCTCGAGGACCTGCGCACGTGGTTCAAACAGGGTGCCAAGGTCAGAAGCACACTCGACCGCGCGGGGGACGCACTCGAGGCGACCGTTTGATTGGGTTGCCTGCCAAGGATCCAAAACGGGAAGGGGCGCTGTCGGCGCCCCTTGTCATACCAGGCCCGCTGGCCAGCGAGAGGCCTGCAGGTCGACATGTCCGTTGGCGAGGAAGGCAACGCCTTCGTCCTCGAGCAGTGTGCGCTGCGCCTCGGGCCCACCGAAGGCGAACCCCTCCGCGAGGCGTCCGTCGGCGAATACGATGCGATGACAGGGGATGGTGCCGGGTTCCGGATTGACGTGCAGGGCGTATCCCACGTATCGGGCTCGACGGGGCTCACCAACGAGCTTGGCGATCTGACCATATGTGGCAACCATGCCGCAGGGCACCTGGCGCACCATGTCGTATACGCGGTTGAAGAATCCGTCGGTGTCCCGGTCTGCCATGCCGCCCTCACTTTCAATCGATATCGCCATTGTAGTCAAGAAAGGCGCCCCACATGCGCGGGGCGCCTTTCCAAAGAGGTGTTGCGCGAGGGGAGGGAAGGCGCAACGTTCGTGTCGAAGGTCTTTAATTCGCCTGTGCCTTCGTTGAGTTAACTATAGCTAATTCTATGA
>USIL01000055.1:0-7449 GCA_900554655.1 uncultured Collinsella sp. | reverse complement strand
ACGTCACCTTGCTCGCTTAGGGGCGTTTTCGCTTTCCGTCCTCTTCCTGCAATGTTGCTGTTCTCGGCACTTGGGGACGTTCCTTATGTGCCGGCAGGTGGGGACTCTCTTTTGTTAGAAGATCCGGCGCAGGTCTCCGCGGTTGAGTGCTTCGTCGAAGAGGTGCTTGAACACCACGCTGCCGTGCAGACCGTCGTGCTCGAACTCGTTGGTCACCCAGGCATGCGAGTTGCCCACGCGGCTGAGCGTATCAAGCTGCAGGCCCGAATCCACGTACATGTCGTCGAAATACACCGCGGCCTGGAGCGGCACCTCGTTGCACGCCAGTCGTTGCGGGTCGTAGATCTTGTCCCAGCTGGTGTCTTCCATCAGCAGGTCCATGGCGGGTTTAAACGGCTTAAGCTCGGGCATCTGCTCGAACATCCACGGGAACATGGCCTCGCCGGTAAACATGAGAGGGCGCGTGAGGGTGTCGAACTCGGCACGGCGTGCCTTCTCTTCTGCCGCGGCCCAGCGAATGGGCATGGTGTCGCCGTCGGCGTAGATGAACTCCTGCAGTGTCCAGTACAGCGGGTTTGTACGCGTGCTGGTGCGCTCGAAGGCGCGCATCAAAAAGCTGTCAGATACCGAGGCGCCGCAGGCCAGCGTGCCGTCGCCGTCAACAAAAGCGTGATCGATAATCCAATGCATGCGCTCAAAGCTCGGCTTCATGCCAAAGTCGCTGCCCATGAGCTGTAGGCGCTCGACCGTCATCGGTGAGCCGTCGGGCAGCACGGGCTTCTGGGCCTCGAGCGCATCGGCCAGGGCTGCCACGCGGTCGACGTCAGCGGGGTAGCGGTCATAATACTGCTGCGTCTTGGCGGCCATGCGCGGGAAGGTGTGCGCGTAGACCTCGCTTGCGCTCGCCGGCACGTGGGGAATTCCGCCGCAGGTAAAGCTCGCCGCCACGCCCTCGGGGAAGAGCGACAGGTAGCTCAGCGTCAAAAAACCGCCGTAGCTTTGGCCGAGCGTGACCCACGGCTTGCCGCCAAAGCCCACTAGGCGCAGGTACTCAAAATCGCGCACGATGGAGCTGGCGAGGTGGCGCTTGAGGAAGTCCGCCTGTGAGCGGGCCGCATTGGCGCCTGCTGCCTCGGCGCGATCGCCCAAGGCGGCAATCGTGCGTCCGTCCACGCAGCTACTGCGTCCGGTGCCGCGCTGGTCGGGAAGGACCACACGGAAGTGCTTGACGGCCTCCTCGATCCAGCCGTCGCTTGTGGGCGACAGCGGACGCGGGCTCTCGCCGCCGGGGCCGCCCTGCAAAAACAGGAGCAGCGGCAGATCGTCGTTGATGCGGTCGGGCGCGCAAACCACGCGGTAGAAGAGCTTGATGCTCTCGGGCGCGCCGGCGATTGGTGCCGGCATAGCGCCGCGGCGCATGGTGCTGCCGACGGCCAGGAGCATCGGCTCCAGGCCGCGCCAGTCAAGGGGGACGTCGATGCTGTGGTCCTCGACGTAAAGGCTGGGGACGTGGTACGAAGTGATGAGGGCCATGTGAGTCTTCCGTTCGTTGCGGTGTTTCGGGTTGACCAATTCTACCGCCGCGGGCGAGGCCATGCGCAAATCGGCTACCATGGTTGCAAACTTCTAGGAGAAAGGGCCGCCCATGTCGGTCGATATAGCCACGTATGTCCACGATCTTGCCGTTGCCGCCAAGGCAGCGTCGGCCTCGCTTGCCACAGCGAGCGATGAACAGCGCCAGGAGGCTGTGCGCGCCATGGCCGCAGCACTGCGCAACGGTGTCGACTCCATCGTCGCCGCCAACGAGCTCGATATGTCCGCCGCGCGCGATGCGGGTACCTCGGCCGGACTGCTCGATCGTCTGCTGCTGACGCCCGAGCGCGTCGAGGGCATGGCCGCCGGCCTGGAAAAGCTCGCCGAGCTGCCCGATCCCGTGGGCCGCGTGCTCGACCACCGCGTGCTTGCAAGCGGCGTGGACCTGACCCGTGTGAGTGTGCCGCTGGGCCTGGTCGCTATGGTCTACGAGGCGCGCCCCAACGTGACGGCCGACGCCGCGGGCATCTGCATCCGCACCGGCAACGCCTGCATTCTGCGCGGCGGCTCGCTGGCCTATCACTCGTGTGCCATGATCGCCGAGCTGCTGGCCGATGCGCTCGAGGCCAAGGGCTTCCCGCGCGAGGCCGTGTCGATGATCGAGTCCACCGACCGCGAGGCCACTGGCGAGCTCATGAAGCTCCGCGGTATTGTCGACGTGCTCATTCCGCGCGGCGGTGCAGGCCTGATCCAGCGCTGCGTGCGCGAGTCGCTTGTGCCGGTGATCGAGACGGGCACGGGCAACTGTCACATCTACGTGCATGAATCCGCCGACTTTGATAAGGCGCTCAACATTATCGTCAATGCCAAGACCCAGCGCGTAGGCGTGTGCAATGCCGCCGAGTCGCTGCTGGTCGACCGTGCTGTGGCCGATGCGTTTTTGCCTGCGGTCGTTGCCGTTCTGCACGACTACGGCGTGCTCATTCACGGCGACGAGTCCACGTGCGCCGCGTGCGCCGATGCCGGGCTTGCCGAGGGCGACAACTACGTCGCCGCGACTGAGGAGGACTGGGGTCGCGAGTACCTGGCGCTCGAGATGAGCGTGAAGGTCGTGGCAAACGAGGACGAGGCCATCGCACACATCAACCGCTACGGCACGATGCACTCCGAGGCCATCGTTGCCGAGGATACGGATGCTTGCGAGCGCTTCCTGGATGCGGTCGATGCCTCGGCCGTGTACTCCAACGCCAGCACTCGCTTCACTGACGGCGGCGAGTTTGGCCTGGGCGCCGAGATCGGCATCTCGACCCAAAAACTCCACGCCCGTGGCCCCTTTGCCGCCGAGGCCCTCACCACCTACAAATACAAGCTCCGAGGCACCGGCCAGGTCCGCCCCTAGCGTCCGCGCAAACAAAAACCACCACAAAGGTGCCTTTCCCCTTTGAGGTGGTTTTAAGTGGCGCGGGCGGTTAGGCCTGGAAGGTATCGTGGTCGGGGGCGAAGGACTGCATGGCTGCGATGGTGCGGTCGAAGAGCTCAGGAAGCTCCCAGCCCAACATCTCGGCGCCCCGCGAAATCACGTCGCGCGAGCAGCCGGCGGCAAAGTGCTTGTCCTTGAACTTTTTCTTGAGCGACTTGGTCGTAAAGTCCATAACGCTCTTGCTCGGGCGCATGATGACTGCAGCGCCGATCAGGCCGGTGAGCTCATCGCAGGCAAACAGGATCTTTTCCATCTGCAGCTCGGGTTTGGGCAGCGAGGTATTAAAGTCGGACGTGTGCGTCTGGATGGCGCGAATGAGCTCGGGAGACGCACCTTCGCCCTTAAGAATCTCGGCAGCATAGATGGTGTGGTTCATGGGGTCGTCCTCATGCTCCTCCCAATCCAGGTCGTGCAGCAGGCCGACGATGCCCCAAAACTCCTCGTTCTCGGGGTCGAACTCGCGCGCAAAGTAGCGCATAGTGCCCTCGACTGTCTCGCCATGGGTGATGTGGAACGGGTCCTTGTTGTGCTCGTTGAGCAGTTCGAACGCGCGGTCGCGGGTGATTCCGGCGGTAAGCGGCTCTGCCATAGGAGACTCCTTGTGCTCGTGGGTATCGATAAGAATGAATACTACTAGAACAAGAAAACCACCACAAAGGTGCCTGTCCCCTTTGTGGTGGTTTTTGGCGCGGATGGGTTAGTTGAGGGCGGCTTGGGCTAGGCGGGCTTCAGCGTCCTCCTCGGTGACGCCAAGGGCCACGGCGAACTCCTCGATGGAGCGGCGCTTGGCTTCCTTGAGTACGCGCATGTAGTAGGAGCTGGGCTTTTTATCAGCTTTCTCGGCCTGGCGAATGCGGTGCATCATGGTTTTTGCCACGCGGACCGTCTCGGGCGCGCCCAGCTTGAGCTGCTGTTTAAAGTGCGTCTCCTCAAGTGAGCTGTTGCGCTCGGTAAAGGTGTCGCACTCCAGCTCGTCGTAGTGGCTCAGCAGGTGCTCGGCATCTTGTTGAGAGATGGCGGCGTGCAAACGGTCGGCCTGCGCTACGGGGTACATGAGGATCGTCTGCGCATGTCCCTGCTTGGTCTCGAGCAGCAGCATGGGCTGCGGCGTGTCGTCCCTAAAACCGACGACGGTGCAGACTCCCTGGCCCGGATGAATGACGTGTTGACCGATTGAGAACATGCTACCTCCAACTTATACGAATTTACGTATGACTAGAATAACACGCTGACGTGCGCAAACCCTTACTTTATGCACCTTGATTATCGACTTTATCCGAACACCTCCCACATTCATCCGCACATGTGCGGATGAATGTGGGAACCCGATACCCTGAGGGCCGGGCCGGCCGGCCCCGGGAGATCGGAGGACGGCCGGTCCGGAAAGAGGAAGAAGGGTTCCGCGGAGGCGGCCCCGAGGGCCTACGGAAGGCTCACGAGGCACGAGCGGGACACGGTCCAGAGGATGCTGGAGCGCAGGGCGTCGTGCAGGGAGATCGCGAGGGAGCTGGGCAGGTCGCCCTCGACGGTGAGCGCCGAGGTGGCGTCGCACAGGTTCGTGACGGCGCCGAAGGCCAGGCGCGGCGAGCGCGTGGACGCCTCCGCCGACCTGTCGGCGGCCTGCCCGCGCCTGGCGGCGTGGCCGCGCTGCTGCAACGGGTGCGGCCGCTACCGCGCGATGGGCTGCAAGCGCCGCCCGCACGTCTTCTACGAGGCCCGCGCCGCGCAGCTGTGCGCCGACTCGGTGCTCGTCTCGTCCAGGCGCGGGATCGACGCCGACGAGCCGGCCGCGGCGGCCAGGCTGGAGGCCATCAGGGACTGCCTGCGCCGGGGGCTCTCGCCCGAGCAGATGGCCGCATGCAACGGAGGGCCGGTGGACCTGTCGCCCTCGACCATCTACCGCTGGGTCGCGGCGGGCTACGACGGCATGACCAACATGGAGCTCAGGCGCAAGGTCGGCTACAGGCCGAGGAGGCGCGCCGCGGGCCGGGCGGCGACCCGCCACTCCGCCCGCAGGTCACATGCCGCGTTCCTCGCCCTCGGGGAGGACGCGTGCGCCGCGGCCTGGGAGATGGACACCGTCGAGGGGGCCCGGGAGGACTCCGCCTGCCTGCTCACGCTGCTGCACCGCCCCAGCAGGCTCCAGCTCGCGCTGCCGCTGGAGGAGAAGACCGCCGGGTGCGTCGCGGACGCCCTGGAGGGCGTCCGGGCCATCCTCGGCGCCGACGGGACGCGCCGCGTGTTCCGCGCCGTCCTCACCGACAACGGCGCCGAGTTCTCCGACGAGGCGGCGATCGCGGCGCTGCTCGGCGAGGGGCCCGGCGAGACGAGGCTGTTCTACTGCGACCCCAGGCGCAGCGACCAGAAGGGCGCCTGCGAGCGCAACCACGTCGAGATCAGGAAGCTGCTGCCCAAGGGCGCCGGGCTCAGGTTCGACCGGCTCGCCCCGGCGGACCTGGCGCTGGCCATGTCGCACGTGAACTCCGAGCCCCGCGGCGCGCTCGGCTTCTCGACGCCCGCGCGCGCCTTCAGGGCGATGCTCGGGGAGGACGCGGCGGCGCTGCTGGACGCCTACGGCGTGGAGGACGTGGCGCTCGGCGACCTCGACCTGACGCCGGGGCTCATCGAGAGGGCGCGCGCCGAGAGGGGCGATGCCCCGCTGGCCTAGCCTAAGGGCGAAAACGGAATAGACGGACCGACCGTCCGGCTGAGTCTGGGAAGAGGTGCCGGGCGGCGGGCGGAGCATGGCCACCGGACCCATCGAAACACATCTCCACCGTTCCTTCAACTGGGAAAATGCCGCCCCCGGGTCCCGGATGGGGCCTCGGGGGCGTTCGGCTAGCTGCGGGAACGGCCTGTCCGCCTAATGTGTTCGGCTGAGATCGGAAATCAACCTACATTTGCTTTCAACGGGCTCATATCCAACAGGTCGCAAGCGAACTTCCACAAGATTCGCTTCGGTGATTTATCACAATATTCGACTACCGGCATTCCCTGTACTTTGCTAATCAAAGCGTCGCGCCAGTCCTCATCAAATGTAAACGGACGATATTCCATTCCTTGTTCGTTCGCCTCGTACGACCCCATCACGATAGGGAAACGAACATCAAACGTCGAAAATGGTGAGAACTTAGCATTGCCGTAAATAGCGATGTCCACAATCTTCCCATCCAGCTCGAGCCACGCATGATAGAACTCATAGCCGCTTGGAGGCACGACCAGCCCGTAGCAAATACGAGGCTTGTAACCAAGATATTTCAGCGCAATAAACAGCTCGACCGTCGTGGACAGACAGCCATCCGGCTCTTCGGCCGCGCACATTTTATTGAATGCCTTGGTCATCGCAAAAACCATTTTCTTGTCTTCAAATCCAGAGAGCTGTCGCTGAATATAATGAATTGCGTCGTAATCTCGTTTCAATTGTCTTTCTCCTCTCATAGTCCCAGCTGTGAAAGCATGCCCTCGACCTTGGCGATGGCCGCCGCCTTTTCGGCCTCGATGCGCTTGATGTCGTCGCGCACGGCAGCAAGGTCCACCGGCTCCTCTTCCGCGAACGTGTCCACGTAGCGTGGGATGTTCAGGTTCCAGCCGTTGACGCAGCAGCACCGCCAACCGGCCGTCATCGTCGTCCAGGTTATTTCAGGTCGCTCTTTTTGAATGAAGTGGATAGCATCATGAGCAGAACGTCGTTCACTAACCTGCCTCGTAAATTGCAAAGCGTGGTAAATGCGGTTTTACCAAGGAGCTTCTTCTCGTCATCGTCGATTCGGCCCTTTTCCGGCGGACAGTGAACGATAAGTCCGCATCGGGAGCTCTTACCGTTGATAATCTCCCTAAAGCCTTCTTTGTCTAAATATCCGTAGACCACTATCAACAGGAGCGCATCCTTTGCCTTGGATATCTGTTTGTCCGAAACGCGCTGTATGTTCTTCCTCTTGATCAGCCCAGAGTCGGAAAGATCCTCTTCGAGGTCATGGTAGTCCTCGTCACTCGCGACAATCAGTATCTTCTTGCCGTACAGCGCAAGGCCGAAGCGCCACGCCGCTTTACCGAGACGCGTGAAGGCTCCGATAGCCAATGCGACGAACGACAGGAATCCCATGAATTCGAGGACAAGAGATATGTTTCCTCCAACAGAAAGAATGCCTGAAATTACGTTGTTGATATCCATCGATTATCACCTACTCTACGTTGATGAAGAATGGGTTGCTCCAACGGACGCAATAGCCCCTTCGGATTACAAAACATTGAACATAGTGTTTCCCCGTATACGCTGTCTCCTCCCGACGGGAAGTCTTTTCTATGTTTGGGATCTCGAAACCACCCCTACGGCAAACCCTCATAGCTTCATCGCCGGTATTCGTGACTTGCCACTTTACCCTGCCATCTTTTACCGGCCCACAGTTCACTCTGTACACGATAGTGGAGCCCTTCGG
>USIL01000054.1:0-7529 GCA_900554655.1 uncultured Collinsella sp. | reverse complement strand
GGACATTGATTGATTGCATTGAGACAGGGTGACAAGTTAATTGGAACAGCGAGCCTGCCGCCCAGTAACTCACGGATGGTCATAGCGTCAACAGATTGATGACCTGCTGGGCATGAAAGAACCTTGAGCTCCTTTTCACCCAAATATTTTGAAGAAAGGACACTGTCCCTTGGTTCCTCAAATGAGATGGCCGCATCCGAAATGCCAAGCACAAGTGATTCAAAGCATGTAGCCGTTGGCTGATGCCACACATCAAGGTGAATCTGAGGGTGCGAGCTTTCAAACGAATCATACCAGTTTTCGGCAAAAAGGCGCCCCCGCCCATGAAGGCAAGGGGCGTAAAGACGGAAATGGCCGTCAGGCGAGACGCCGTCGTCCCTCGATTGAGCGTACTTTTTGAGATCGTCGACTTGTGCCAGGATCACGCGTGCACGACGTGCAAATTCTCTGCCCGCCGGAGACAAAACAGCCTCCCCCGCCGATCGGTTGAGCAAAACGATCTGATACTCAGACTCCAGTTTCTTAATTGCCGACGAGACAGCCTGTGGGCTCACGTGAACGGCGCGAGCCGCTTTGCGCACGCCGCCGTAGTTCGCTACCGCTTGAAGGTATTCGAGTTGAGAAAACTACATAGGTTACTCCAAAGGCAGCCAAGGCGACGGGCCGTGCGTCCTCAGATGAGGTTCTCGCCCAGGTTTTTGCCGCCGAGGACGTGCATGTGGAAGTGCATGACGGTCTGACCGGCGTTGACGCCCTTGTTGGAGATGACGCGGAAACCGTCCTCCAGACCCTTGGCCTTGGCGACCTCCTGGATGGCGTGGGCCATGGCGCCCATGGTCTCGGCGGGCACGTTATCGGCGATGTCACTGTAGTGCTTCTTGGGGATCACGAGCGTGTGGACCGGCGCCTGGGGATTGAGGTCGTCGAACGCGATGACCTGGTCATCCTCGTAGACGACGGTCGAGGGGATCTCGTGGTTGGCAATTTTGCAGAAGATGCAATCACACATGGTTGGTTCCTTTCTCACAGACCAAGGTAATTATATTTGGTCGGGATGGTTAGAACGAAAGGTTGTCGTCGGTGTTGGCGGCTTCGCCGTCGGCGAGCACGTCGTTGCCGTCGACGTCCTTCAGGAGCACCGAGACCTTCTGCTCGGCATCGGACAAGCGGGTACGCAGGCTCTTGAGGAGCTCGACGCCGCGGGTATAGCTCTCAAGCGACTCCTCGAGCTCCATATCACCCGACTCCAAGCTGCGGATGATGAGCTCCAACTCCTGTGAAGCCTGCTTGTACGTAAGCTGCTCGACCGGGGTCTTCTCTGCCATATCTGTTTCCTTTCCTAAAGGTTTATCGCTATGAAACGCGGCCTACTCGACCGTATTGACCGTTGCTGCCACGTTGCCGTCTGCCATGCGCACGCGAATGGCGTCGCCCGGCTTAAAGGTCTTGGCACTTGTAGCCACGCCGTCAACGCTGTACGCGATGGAATAGCCGCGGGCAAGCACCTTGAGCGGCGACAGGGCATCGAGCGAGGCTGCCGCACGGCCCAGGTCGGATGCTGGCTTGTTGAGCATCGTGCGCCCCTGATGCTCCAGGCGGGAGCTTGCGAGCGTGAGCGCATGGCGCTTGCCATCGAGTCCTGAGGTGCTTGCGATCAAGCGCTCGGGCAGACGCTCAAAGTTGGAGCGGAATGCCCCAACCGAACGCGTTATGGCGCCGGACAAACGATCGGCCGTCAGGGCAAGCTCAGACTCGCGACGCTCAACCATAAACGTTGGGTCGTTGAGGCACGGGCGGCACGCAGCCGCATCGAGCGCATCGCCCAAGCGAGCCGTATAGGTATCCCAGGCACGGCGACCGCGCTGATCGAGCATCTCCAGGTCGACCTGGGCCGACCCAATCATCGATGCCATCGCGGCACCCAGACGCTGATAGCGCGCCTCGAGCACATCGGCCAACTCCGTCATAGCCGGCGCCACCGATTCGGCCGCCGCCGTAGGCGTGGAGGCGCGACGGTCGCTCACCATGTCGCAGATCGAGGTATCGGGCTCATGGCCAATGCCCGTCACCACAGGCACGGGACAGGCTGCCACCGCACGGGCAAGCTCCTCGTCGTTAAAGGTCATGAGGTCCTCGAAGGAACCGCCGCCACGCACGAGCAAAATGCAATCGGGCGCCGGCGTAATGGCAGCGGCGCGGCGCAAGCCTTCAATAAGCTCTGTCGGCGCACCCTCGCCCTGGACCTTTGCGGGTTGCGTCGGCGCAGCGTACGCTTGACGTCGTCGATTACCGCACCGGAAAGCGAGGTGACAACCGCCACGCGTGAGCAGAACACCGGGATGCGGCGTTTGCGCGCTTCGTCCATCAGGCCCTCGCGGCGTAGCTTTTCGGCCAGTTGCGCCACTTGTTGACGCAGCAGACCCTCCCCCGCCAGCGAAAACGAGCGAGCGACAAAGCTCATACGACCCGTGGGCTTATAGAGGTTGAAGCTGCCCTTAAAGCTCACCTGCATACCGTCGCGCAGATCGAAGGTACGCTTGAGATAGGCGCCCTTCCAGATGATGCAGTCGACGGCGGCCGAGTCGTCTTTAATCTGGAAGTAGCAGTGGCCGCTTCGGGCGTTGGGACCACGGAAACCCGTGACCTCGCCCAGGACACTCAGCTGCGGAATGGCATCGAGCGCACCAGCGGCGATCTCCACCGCCTGGCTCACGCTGAGCTCCTTGCGCTCTTGCTCGTCCGAACCGTCGAACTCGGCGGAAACGGCATTGCCGGTTAGATTCCAGCCTGCCACGCAGCCTCCTTTCGCCATCGTGCACAGAGGCTCCGGCCCTGCGCAAATTCAAGTCCAACACATAGTACAGCGCCGCGGGGACACGAATCCCCGCGGCGCCTGCCTGTCCCATTTGTTATCGGTTGGAGTTTCTGTTGTAGCGAGCCATAAGATAGAGCAGCTGAATAATCGAGGTGAGCGCAGCGGCAACATAGGTAAGCGCGGCGGCCGTCAGCACCTTCTTGGCACCGTTGACCTGCTTGGAACTCATACCCGACTGCTCGATGTACGCCACGGCGCGTCGGCTGGCGTCAATCTCGACAGGCAACGTAACGAGTTGGAACAGCACACTAAACGAGAAGAAGATCAACGCGAGGGTCGTGAGCCCGGCAATGTTCATAAACAGGCCCAAGAGCAACACGATGGTCCAGGTGTTCTGGGTAAAGTTGACGACCGGCACGAGGGCGGTACGTACTTTCATCATGGCATAGCCGCTTTGACGCTGGGCGGCATGGCCCGCCTCGTGGCAGGCGACGGCAACGCTTGCGACCGAACCGCCCGAACGGTTGGCATCCGACAGATACAGGTTGTTATCCTGCGGGTTGTAATGGTCGGTGAGCTCACCGGCGACACCCTTGATACCCACGGCATTGCAACCGTTGGCGTCAAGCATGCGGCGAGCAACCGTGGCGCCCGTGTCGCCGTCCGAGCGAACCTTGGACCAGGTCTTGTACGTCGAATTGATATAGCTCTGCGCAGCAAGGCCAAGCACTGTACAAACAAGAACAACCAGCAGGTACAGCGGGTCGATGCCAAAGCCGTATCCATAGTAATAGGGCATGCGAATTCCTCCGAATCGAGTTACACGTTGGAGGCATTTTACCCACTCAGCCGGCTAGGCTTCCCTATAACAGTTCAATCTTTCCGTCCTTCACGGTGAGTCCCATATTGCCGGAGAGCAGATCGTCCAGGCGCGAGCCCACAAGCTCAAAGCGCCAGCCTTCGCGCAGGGGGCTCTGCTCGGGGTGGTCAATATAGTCGGCCAGGTCATCGCGCGAGGCAATGACCGAGGTCGCCACGCCCGAGCGCTCGGCAACCAGGCGGATGAGCGCGTACATGAGATCCGTCACGCTCTCCAGCTCCGGAGAGATCTGGCGATGCCCGCGCACCATGAGCGGCAGGCGATCGTGCGGGCAGCTTGCGCCGCGCTTGATGGCTATGAGCGCGCCGTCCACATCGCGCTCACCCAACTGATCGGTACCGCGAATGCTACGGAACTCCTCAACGCGCACGGGATTGCGCTTAACGAGCGCAAGCAGCGTGTCATCGGACATGACCCACTTGCGCGGGATGTTACGGCGCTCGGCGCGGTCCTCGCGCCAGGCGGCGAGCTCGCGCGCGATGCCCAACTGGTGACGGCTGCACGAATTGATGCGTTTGACCTTGCGGAACGCCTCGTGGCGATCGGCGCGATAGTGCGACTCGTCAGCCAGCGGGCGCAGCTCGTCGAGCACCCAGTCCACACGGCCCAGCTCGCGCAGGCGGCTCATCATCTCGGTATAGGCGACGATCAGGTACTTGACGTCATCGATCGCATACTCGATCTGTTTATCGGTCAGCGGGCGGCGCGACCAGTCGGTCAGCGACTCGGTCTTGGGCAGCGATACACCGCAGAACGTCTGAACAAGCGCGCCATACGAAATCTGCTGGCGCTCGCCCAAAAAGGCGGCGGCCACCTGCGTGTCAAAAATCGGACGCGGCAGCACGCCTACGGTATGGAGCATGACCTCCATATCCTGCGAGCACGCGTGAAAGACCTTGGTCACGCTCTCGTCGGCCATAAGCTCGGCCAGCGGCGATAGGTCGTCGATTACCAGGGGATCGACCGCGACGCTCTCAGCAGGGGTGGCAATCTGAACCAAACATAGACGCGGATGGAACGTGCGCTCGCGCAAAAACTCGGTATCGACGGCAATCGCGTCGAACTCACGGGCGCGCGGGCAAAAGTCGAGTAGAGCCTGATGTGTGGAAATGTACATATCAACCCATCGAATAAGGTTAGGCCCGAAAAACACGGGTAGGATATCGGCATTGCCTTACAACTATACTCGGTTAGTCACAGAACGGGAACGTAAGTATGCGCTGCCTTATCATCCACAACCCGGCATCGGGCCCCAGCTCAGATGAAATCTTCGCATTCACGCACGCCCTTGCACAGGGCGGCGACGAGGTCGTGATGCGCTTTATCGGCGATGGCATGGAACCCGAGGACGCCGTGGCAGACGTGCGCGAGTTTGACCGCGTGGTCGTTTCGGGCGGCGACGGCACTGTCTCCAACGTGCTCGACCAGATGCGCGGATGCGGTGTCCCCACGCTCGTCTTCCCCTCCGGTACGGCCTGCCTGTTCTTCAACAACATCGGCAATGCCCCTGAGGCGGCGGCGCTCGCCAAGGCCTGCCGCGCCGGTCGTACCGTCAAGGCGGACATGGGCGAGCTCTTTTGGCTCGACGAGAACGGCAACGAGAAGCGCCACGGCTTCATCATCATCGCCGGCTCGGGCTTCGACGCCGAGATCATGATGAAGGCCGCCCCCACCAAAAACGACATCGGCGAGATCGCCTACTTCCTCTCTGCGCTCGCCACGCCCAACCCTACGGTAGCGCACTTTACGATTGAGCATGACGGCATTGTCGAGGAGCTCGACGGCATCTGCTGCATGGCCGGCAACACCTCGGTCATCCAAAACGACATCAACCTGTTCCCCGACTGCCGCATGAACGATGGCATGGTCGACATTGCGGTCATCGAACCCGTGCGCACCGTGCAGCTGCTGCCTACTGTGATCACCGCTGCGCTTGACCCCGCCGGCAAGGTACTCGGGCGCCCGCAGTTCAAGATCATCCAGACCAAGGAAGCCAAGATCACCTGCACCCCGTCGCTGGGCATGCAGTTCGATGGCGAGATTATCTCCAGCAATTCGGGCGTCTTTGGAGCCCGCGCGCTTCCGCAATGCCTCGACCTCATCGTCGACGAATTCTCCCCGCTCGGAAAATAGGAGGACCCTATGAACGACAATCCCCTGCTCGGCTTTATCATCATCGTTTTGGCCATGCTCGTCGGCTATGCGATCAACGTGATCCACCGCCGGAAGAAGTAATTCCACATTGGTATGATATTCATCCAATTATCGTCTCCCCTGCTGTTTATGCATTTGCCAAACAGCAGGGGATTTTCATTTCAGGCATTCCCAGCTACTTTATTCGGCTACAGTAATTACAGGGCGTCTTTATTAAAGTAAAGCTACAAACTGAGTACAATTAACCGCTCGTCGCATATTTCATCACGCTTATCGAGTAAGTGTCTTTCATAGATGAATATTGTTTCCAGTTCGTTACGCTAATGGGGTGTCTTTATTGGCTGAAGCCCTCTGGCGACAGAGGGCTTTCGCACGCTGGGAGGGAAAATGAGGAAAACTCACCCCGTCAACGCGCTCAAGAAGCTAGGCATAGGCCTCGCCTTTGGAGCTGCAACCATCATGTCCATGCCGACATCTGCGCTCGCCTGCACGCAGATATACATGGGCAAAAACTATACGGCCGACGGCAATACGTACTACGGCCGCGCCGAGGACTTTGGCAAGCGCTATCTTAAGCACTACGGCATCGAACCTGCCCACGAACCTGGCTTTAAGTACAGCTCGATTGAATCTGCTTTTGAATACACTTCGAACAAGCCTACCTATCGTTACAGCTATGTACGCGACCACCCCTCCAACTGGATGGGTCGCACCGACGCCTATTCCGAGGCCGGAATCAACGAGAAGGGCGTCTCCTGCTCTGCCACGCTAAGCACTTCCTATAACGAGGAGGCCGATGCAGCAGACCGCATCGATGAGAAAGTGGGTCTGGGCGAGTACAGTTACGGCAGCATCATCCTGGGCGAGAGCGCCACGGCCCGCGAGGGCGTCGAGCTCCTCGGCAGCCTGATCGATGATCAAGGCGTCTGCACCAACGACCAGATCATCATCGCCGACAACAACGAGACCTGGCTGTTCGCCACACTTTCCGCCCATCAGTGGATCGCCATGAAGCTCGCTGACGACGTCGCGTCGCTCAACCCTAATATCGGGAGCCTCAACTACGATGTCGACCTTGATGACCCCGAGAACTGCCTACACTCCGAGGGCATCGAGTCCATGCCCGTGGAGAAGGGCTTCGCCAAATACTCCGCTGACGGCAAATTCGATGTCGCCCAAACGTATGGCGAAAGCCTCGCCGATTCCGGCGTAAACCAGTGGTCCCGCTATGTGCAAGGCCGCGATTATTTTGGTAGTCAGCTGACCGAAGGCACAGATTACGACATTATCACAGTAAAGAAGGATGGAAAACCTGACCAAAAGGGAGCCATGGTCAGCGAAATCCAGCCCCTGTTCTTCAGGCCTGGCAAGTCTGGCTGGAGCACCTTTGAGCTGATTCGTGCCTTTGGCAACCGCGGCGAGAACGTCCCTGGCCTCAACGCGAACACTGATGGTGTTTATTGCATCGGCAGCGAGCGCAACACCGAGATCAACCTCTTCCAGATTCGTCGCGGGTATGACCCCGAAGTCGCTACCATCCAGTGGGAAATGCTCTCCCGCGCCGCGTACTCCGTCGCCATCCCGTTGTACTCCGCTCTGATAACTGAGGTCAGCCCGTACTTCAGCGATCAGACCGTCTCCTTCGAGCACTGCGAAGAGACCGACATCGTAAACAACGAG
>USIL01000053.1:0-7649 GCA_900554655.1 uncultured Collinsella sp. | reverse complement strand
TTAGCTGAGCTGATCTTGCTGCGGATCATGTTGATGGGGAACTGCTTTTGTTCAATGCCGAGCGCCTGCATAATGGCAGCCTGACCCTGAGTAAATAGCCCACCGGTCAAATTGCGCAGAATAATGGGGAACGCCAGGTCAATGGCGGCAAGCACCAGAGCACAAACAGTATCAGCAACAAAAAGCCCCATCTGGGGCTCGTAATACGAAAGAAACCTCTTAAACATGTGATCCTCAAAGAAATATCAGCAACATAAGGCCCTGGGACAAAGTAATCAGTAGTTCTTGTCCCAGGGCTATTCCCGCTCGTTACAGCTCGGCCCCACCCAAGCGGTGCGCGATGCTATCGCAGGCCAAGGCGCCCACGACGGTCTTGGCGTCTTCGATCTTGCCGTCGAGCACGGCGTCGATCAGCTCGTGCAGCGGCACCAGGTCCACGTTGACAAACTCGTCATCATCGGGGTTGGGCGCATCAAACTCGAGCTTGGTAGCCAAGTAGATGTGGATGATCTCATCGCAAAAACCGCAGGACGTGACAATCGACGTCAAAAAGCGAATGCGACCGGCCCTAAAGCCCGTCTCCTCATGCAGTTCGCGCTTGGCGCAATCGAGCGGGTCCTCGCCTGGATCGAGCTTGCCGGCGGGAATCTCGACCGTCACGCGGTCGATGGCGGTGCGGTACTGACGCACCAGTACGATCTTGCCGCTCTCGGTAAGCGCCACAACGGCCGCCGCGCCCGGATGGCGAACGATATCGCGGGCGCTGCGGTGACCGTTGGGCAGCTCAACTTCAAGACGGTGGACGTCAAGGATCTTGCCCTTCCAGGCGCACTCCTCCGAAAGAATCTTCTCGTGCAGCTCGGCATCGTGCGGGTCGTCATCGCCCAGCACCAGCGCCGGCTCGTCAGCGACCTCGCCACCAGGCTCGCCCTCGGCGTGCCCATACACGCGGCTGTCCTCCTCGACGATCTGCGCGTCCACGAGCTCTTCGTTCTTCTCGTCCATCCGTCTCATTCCTCTCGGACTTTAGGCATCCCAGGCGTCGCGGCCGCGCAGCGCGCGCAGGCCGATGTCGTGACGCAGGGTCTTGCCCTCAAAATCAATCTTCTCACAGGCCTCGTAGGCAAGGTTGCGAGCGTTCTCGAACGTGTCGCCCAAAGCGGTCACGGCAAGCACGCGGCCACCATTGGTCACGAGCTGGCCGTCCACCACAGCAGTGCCCGCGTGGTACACGGTCACGTTCTCCATGGCCTCGACATCCTCAATACCGGTGATGACCTTGCCTTTCTCGTAGCTGCCGGGATAGCCCGCGCTCGTCAGGACAACGGCCACGGCCCACTCGTCGCGCCAGTCGAGTTCAATCTGGTCGAGCTCGCAGTTGGCACAAGCCAGCATGACCTCAACCAGGTCGTTCTTAAGGCGCGGCAGCACGACCTGCGTCTCGGGGTCGCCAAAGCGGGCATTGAACTCCAGCACCTTGGGGCCGGCAGGCGTGAGCATAAAGCCACCGTACAGGCAGCCGCGGTAGTCGATACCCTCGGCAGCGAGCTCGGCCACGGTCTGCTCCATGACCGCCACCATGGTGGCGTGCTCCTCGTCAGTCACGATGGGCACCGGGCTGTAGACGCCCATGCCGCCGGTGTTGGGGCCCTTGTCGCCCTCGAGCGCGCGCTTGTGGTCCTGCGAGGTGGCCATGGGGCGCACGGTCTTGCCGTCGGTAAAGGCCAACAGCGAGCACTCGGGGCCGGTCAGCATCTCCTCGATGACCACGGTGTTGCCGGCATCGCCAAAGGTGCCGCCAAAGCACTCGCGCACGGCCTCCTCGGCCTGCTCAAGTTCGGTCGCCACGATAACGCCCTTGCCCGCGGCAAGGCCGTCGGCCTTAACGACCAGCGGGGCGCCTTGCTCGCGTACGTAGGCGAGAGCCGAAGCCTCGTCGGTAAACGAGCCGTAGGCTGCCGTCGGAATACCCGCGCGCTCCATGAGCTGCTTGGAGAACAGCTTGGAGCCCTCCATCTGGGCGCCCTCGGCACCCGGGCCAAAGCAGGGAATACCCGCCGCACGCACGGCGTCGGCCACGCCCGCCACAAGCGGAGCCTCGGGGCCAATTACCACGAGTCCGCATCCGTGGCTCTGGGCAAACGCCGCCACGGCCGCAGGATCGCAGTCGTCGAGAACAACGTTCTCGCCACAGCTCGCGGTGCCGCCGTTACCCGGCGCAATGTAGAGCTTGCCGGCGCGCGGTGATGCTGCGAGCTTGGCTGCCAAAGCATGCTCACGGCCGCCGCTGCCCAACAACAGGATGTCGATGGTTTGAGTGTCCGCCTTCAAGGGTGCCTCCTCTATGGATTAACGGCCCGCTCCGCGCGAGCCCTTTGCAAGCAAATATACCCCTCGGCCGCCCGTCCGGGCTGCAAAGGGGTATATCGCAATAACCAAATAGTCCCGATTACTTCCAGAATCGGTTGATGATCTGCTCGCGACCAGCGCCAACGCCAATGAACGTCACGCGGGTGTGTGCCAGATCCTCGATAAACGCCACGTAGTCCTGAGCCTCTTGCGGCAGCTCGTCAAAGCTGCGGCAACCGGTGATATCGCACTTCCAGCCAGGGAGCTCCTCGTAGATGGGCTTGGCATGCTCAAAGCGCACCTGATGCTCGGGCACGCTGGTGTAGCGCTCGCCATCGACGTCGTAGGCCACGCACACCTTGATGGTGTCGAAGGCCGAAAGCACGTCGAGCTTGGTCACGGCGATGTCGGTGAGGCCGTTGACGCGCGAGGCATAGTTGGCGATAGGGCCGTCAAACCAGCCGCAACGACGACGGCGACCGGTGGTCACGCCGTACTCATAGCCCTCCTCGGTCAGCGTGTGGCCAGCCTCGGACTCATAGGAAAGCTCGGTGGGCATGGGGCCCGAACCGACGCGGGTGATATAGGCCTTCATGACGCCCAGCACGCGGTCGACGTTCTTCATGCCCACGCCAGAGCCGGTGATGGCACCGCCGGCGGTGCAGTTGGAAGACGTCACGTACGGATAGGTGCCGTGGTCGATGTCGAGCAGCGTCGCCTGGGCGCCCTCAAACAGCAGGTTCTTGCCCTCATCGATCATGTTGTTGAGCAGCAGGCTCGTCTCGGTGATGTAGGGGCGCAGACGCTCGGCCATGGGCAGGTACTCGTCGCAAATCTGGTCCACGGTGTAGGTGGGCAGGTTGTAGATGAGCTCGAGCTCAGGGTTCACGCGGGCGAGAGCGGTCTCCAGCTTGTCGCGGAACAGTGCCTCGTCCAGCATGTCCTGCATGCGCAGACCAATGCGGGCCATCTTGTCCTGATAGCACGGACCGATACCGCGCTTGGTGGTACCGATGTTCTTCTTGCCGAGCTTCTGCTCAAAGGCGCCATCCAGATCGATGTGGTACGGCATGATGACATGCGCGTTGCCGCTGATCTTGAGATTCTTGGTGGTGATGCCGTCGGCCTCGAACATGTCGATCTCCTCAAGGACAACCTTGGGGTTGACGACGCAGCCGTTACCGATCACCGACACGTGGTCGGAATACATGATGCCGGAGGGCACCTGGTGCAGGCCGTACTTCTTGCCGTTGACGACGATGGTGTGGCCGGCGTTGTTGCCGCCCGAGTAGCGCACGACGGCATCGAAGTCGCCGGCGACCAGGTCGCAAATCTTACCCTTGCCCTCATCGCCCCACTGGGCACCGACCAAAACGGTTGACGGCATGTTTACTCCTTACATTCATGGACTGTCTACGCGCCACGCCGGCACGCAGAAGCACAAAACATTCCCAGTATACCCGTGCAACGGGCGCCTGTCCTACTCCTCGGCATGTGCCCCATCAAGCTCATAGAACTTAGTGGATGCCGGCAGGAACATCAGGTCGACGTCGCCGATCGGGCCCGAACGGTTCTTGGCCACGACGATACGCGTAACGCCCTCGTCGGGTCGATCGTCGCGCGAGGCTTCGGCCTCGTCGGCGGAGCGGTCCAAGAACATAACGATATCGGCGTCCTGCTCGATGGAGCCCGATTCACGAAGGTCGGAAAGCTGCGGGCGCTTGCCGGTACGGGATTCGACCTGACGCGAGAGCTGCGACAGCGCGATGAGCGGGATCTTGAGCTCCTTGGCCATGATCTTCAGACCACGCGACATCTCGGAGACCTCGACGGTACGGCTCTCGGAGCGGCGTCCCGGCGGAGGACTCACCAGCTGCAGATAGTCCAGGATGATGATGGCCTTCTCCTTGTTGTGGAGCATGCGGCGGCTCTTGGCGCGAATCTCGGTCACTGTGGTGCCGGGCGTATCGTCAATCAGAATATCGAGCTTAGACAAGGTCTGCGTGGCCTCGTTGATATTGGCCCACTGCTCGGGGCTAATGCGGCCCATGCGGAAGTCACTGATCGAAATCATGGCGTAGGCGCAAATCAGACGCTGGGCAATTTCCTTGCCCGACATCTCCAGCGAGAAGAAGCCGACGGTATAACCAGCAGCGGCAGCGTTGAGCGCCAGATTCAGGGCGAACGATGTCTTACCTACAGCAGGACGGGCACCGATAATGATGAGCTGGCCCTCGCGGAAGCCCATGAGCATGCGGTCGAGTGACGGGAAGCCCGTGGGCACGCCCGCAGCCTGACCACCGGCCTGGCACACTTCCTCGGCCTCGTTATAGGCCTCGACCATAAACTCGGTCAATGTCTTGTAGCTCGACTTGACCTCGCGCGCCGTAACCTTGAGCAGCTTGCTCTCGGCTAGCTCCACGACCTCCTTGGTGTCGGTGGGGGCGTTATATGCCAGCGCGTTGATCTCGTTGGTGGCGCCGATCAGCTCGCGCAGCATCGAATCGCGACGAACGATGGCGGCATGGTGCTGCCAGTTCACGAGCGACAGAGTCTGACCCATCAGCTCCAAAATGTAGGCCTCGCCGCCCACGGCATCGAGCTTGTTGATGCTTCGCAGGTAATCGATCAGCGAGATGGAGTCGATGGGAATGCGGCTGTTGTACATATCGACCATCGCGGTGTAGATGGTCTTATGAATGGGCCGGTAGAAATCATCGGGCTGCAGCTCGACCTGGGCCTCTTCGACCACCTCGGGCGATAGCAGCATAGCGGCCAGTACATTGGCCTCTGCATCTTGGTTTTGGGGAAGACCCAACTTTGAGCCGCGGTCCTCGACCGTCAGCCCCGTCTCCCTATCGTCATATGCCATGAGCATCCTCATTCATATCGCTTGCGAGCATCCATAGTATCAGCCACGGTCCCAAAACGCGCCGCGCGCCGCCAATCATCACCGAACCAAACGGATGAACGGTCCTGTATATAGGACTTCGACGCAACGTTCACCATGACACTCACTCAGCGCAAAAAACAAAAGGGCGCCCTGGTTTCCCAGAGCGCCCTTCTTAGAACAAGATTGTTGCGTTGCAGCAAATGCTACTCGGCAGCAGCCTCAGTCTCGACCTCGGCGGTCTCGGCCTCGACGACCTCAGCGGCCTCCTCAACCTCAGCCTCGGCAGCGAGCTCCTCGGCGGTAACGCCGACGAGAACGACAACCTCGGCCTTGATCTCGCGGTACAGCGAGATGGCAACGGTGTGGGCACCGGCAACCTTGATGGGCTTACCGAGCTCGACGCGCTTGCGGTCGATGTCCATACCGAGCTGAGCCTTGATGGCGTCAGCGATCATAGCGGCAGTAACGGAGCCAAAGAGGATGCCCTCGTCGCCGACCTTGACGTCAACGGTGACCGTCTTGCCCTCGAAGGCAGCCTTGGTCTCGTTGGCGGTAGCCAGACGGACGGCCTCGCGCTTGGCGATGTTGTTGCGACGCTCGTCAAGCTGCTTGAGGTTGCCCTTGGTGGCGGCAACAGCGAGCTTCTTGGGGAACAGGAAGTTCTCAGCGTAACCCTGAGCGACCTCTACGACGTCACCCTCGCCGCCCTTGCCCTTGATCTCATCGAGAAGAATAACCTTCATGATGCGTCTCCCTTCTTAGCCGCGGTCGCGGTTGCCACGAGAGGAAACCACGGGGACGGTGTACGGCAGGAGAGCCATCTCGCGGGCGCGCTTGATGGCGTTGGCGATGTCATGCTGATGCTGCGTGCAAGCGCCAGTGACGCGACGGGGCTTGATCTTGCCACGGTCGGTCATGTACTTACGGAGAAGCTGAGTGTCCTTATAGTCGATGAACTCAGTGTTCTCCTTGCAGAACTGGCAGTACTTACGACGCGGCTGACGTGCAGAAAAATCATTAGCCATGTCAAAATACCTTTCGTTTGGCAACTTCGGCGAACCGAAGCCGCCTCTCACTCAAAAATAGGTGAACAACCCTTAGAACGGGATGTCCTCATCGTAGACGTCGACCGCGGGCGGCGTAGCCACCGGTGCGGCAGGACGTGCTGCGGGCGCGGGAGCTGCGGGGGCGTAACCGCCCTGATCGTAGCCACCCTGGCCACCACGGGAGCTCATAAACTCGATCTCATCGACGATGACCTCAAGCTTGCTCCGGCGCTGGCCGTCGCGCTCCCAAGAGCTGTAGCGCAGCTTGCCCTCGATCGCGACCTTGTTTCCCTTTGCCAGGAAACGGCTCACGGCCTCGGCGCGGGTGCCGAACATGGTGCAGTCGACAAAGTTGGGATAGTCCTCCCACTCGCCAGTCTGCGCGTTGCGGCGACGATCGTTCACGGCAACGCCAAAGGACAGAACCTGGGTTCCGCCGGCGGTGGCGCGCAGCTCGGGATCGCGGGTGAGGTTACCGGTGATGTTCACTCGATTGATGCTCATAACTCACTACTTCCTCTTGGGGCACAAGCCCAGTCCAAAACGACAGTCTTACTCCTGGTCGTCGCGACGGACGATCATGTGGCGGACCACAGCGTCGGTGATGCGCAGGACGCGATCAAGCTCGGCGATCTGGGTAGGATCTGCGTGGAAGTTGATGAGGGTGTAGTCACCATCGGTGAGGTCGTTGATCTCGTAGGCGAGCTTGCGCTTGCCCCACTCGTCAACGGAGTCGACCTTGCCAGCGCCCTCAGCGATCGTGGTATCGATACGCTTCATAACAGCGAGACGAGTCTCGGGGTCGAGCGACGGGTCAACAAAGAACAGCAGTTCATAAGCCTTCATATTGTCACCTCCTCTGGGCAAATGTGGCTTCAGGTCGTGAAGGTGCGCCTGAAGCAGGAAAAGACTTGGTAATAATATCTTTCAACCTCCTAGGCTGCAAGAATATGCAGCTACAACCTCATGACCTCCACATATGCCCATACTCGCACGACGTTTCATGCGCATTCCAACCAAATGCTGACCAAAAGCTTGACGAGTTCTGCCGAAAACCGTCGTGTGATAGAAATCCGCTGGAAGACGCTCTGGGCATGCGGTCCCTGTCTCCACATTTGCGCTCGAATCACATGGGGAGTTCATTGAAATTACGGATGTGTTTTATACAAAACATGCAATGGCGTCAAAAAAGGGCGCGATAAAAAAAGACGCCTTATACGACTTCGAGTCGATTTTGGTGTCGGCCTTGGTGTCAAAAGGAAAAAGGTCAGAGGCTTAACACCTCTGACCTGCGCTTTTGATGGTGGGCGATACAAGATTCGAACTTGTGACCCCATCCGTGTGAAGGATATGCTCTACCC
>USIL01000052.1:0-7712 GCA_900554655.1 uncultured Collinsella sp. | reverse complement strand
GTACTGTACCACAATCCCCCGCTCTCCCCTCCCTGCCGCTCGGGAACGAGGTAGAAATGGCAGAAATACCAAAAAAGGGGTTGCCCGAATATGGACAACCCCCTTGCTAGAAAACGGTATTTGTTTTCTCTTAGGCCTCGGTGGCGAGCACGCGGCCCGTCATCTCGGCGGAAGGCTCAATACCAGCCATGGTGAGCATGGTCGGAGCGATATCGGAAAGACGGCCGTCCTCGATACCGGTGAGCTTGGCCTTCTCATCAACGATGATGAACGGCACACGGTTGGTGGTGTGAGCCGTGAACGGATGCTTGGAACCGTCGGAAGCAACGTCAAACATGTGGTCGGCGTTGCCGTGGTCGGCGGTGATCAGCGCAAAGCCACCCTTGGCGAGAATCGCCGGGACAACCTTGGACAAGGCATCGTCAACAGCCTCGACGGCCTTAACGGCGGCGTCGAAGACACCGGTGTGACCAACCATGTCGCAGTTCGCGAAGTTCACGATGTAGAAATCAGCGCGATCCTCGTTGATGGCAGCGACGAGCTTCTCGGTAACCTCGGGAGCGCTCATCTCAGGCTGCAGATCGTAGGTAGCGACCTTGGGGGAAGCGACGAGCACGCGCTCCTCGCCCTCCTTGGGCTCCTCGATGCCGCCGTTGAGGAAGAACGTCACGTGGGCGTACTTCTCGGTCTCGGCGGTGTGCAGCTGCTTCAGGCCGTTGGCGGCGATAACGTCGGCCAGGACGTTCTCGGGGAACGTCTTGGGGAAGGCGACCTCGACGTCAAACGTCGGATCGTACTCGGTCATCGTCACAAAGTGCGAAAGCTTGATCTGCTCGCGCTCAAAGCCGTCGAACTCCTTGTCCGTGAACACGCGGGTCATCTGACGAGCGCGGTCGGGACGGAAGTTGAAGAAGATGGCCGCGTCGCCCTCGTGGATGCCCTCGTTGTGGGCAGCGAAGGGCTCGACGAACTCGTCGCCGCGCGGATCCTTCTCGTAGTAGGCCTTGATACCGGCAACGGGGTCGGTATCAGCATCGGACGCGTTGACCATGACGTCGTAGGCGCGCTGGATGCGCTCCCAACGATTATCGCGGTCCATGGCCCAATAACGGCCCGAGACGGTGGCAACGCGAGCGTCGCAACCGGTCTCCTCGGAGATCTTAGCCAGGAAGGCGCAGAACTCACTCATGTAGCCAGCGCCGGACTGCGGGTCAACGTCGCGGCCATCCATGAAGGCGTGGACGCGAACGGTCTTGACACCGTGCTCGGCAGCCATCTTGACCAGAGCCTCGACGTGGTTCATGTGGGAGTGAACGCCGCCAGGGCTCATAAGGCCCATAAGGTGAAGGGTCTTGCCCTCGGCCTTGACATCGTCCATAGCCTTGACGAAAACCTCGTTCTTGGCGATGGAGCCGTCCTTGATGGCATTGTTGATGCGCGAAAGCTCCTGGAACACGATGCGGCCGGCACCGATATTGAGGTGACCCACCTCGGAGTTGCCCATCTGACCGTCGGGAAGGCCCACGTCCTCGCCCGAAGCGCCGAGCGTGGTGTGAGGATACTTCTCGTACAGGCCATCGAGGAAGGGCGTCTTGGCAGCGGCGACGGCGTTCTCGCCATCGGCCGGAGCAAGGCCGCAGCCGTCCATGATGATCAGAAGTGCAGGAAGATGACGCTGTGCCATATGTCCTACTCGCCTGCCTTGACGACCATAGAGGCGAAGTCGGCAGCCTTGAGCGAAGCGCCGCCCACGAGGGCGCCGTCAACGTCGGGCTTGGCGACGAGCTCGGCGATGTTGCCGGGCTTGGCGGAACCACCGTACAGGACGCGGATGCCGTCGGCGAGCTCCTCGCCAAACATCTCCTTGAGGGTCTCACGGATAGCGCCGCAGACCTCCTGAGCGTCCTCGGCGGTAGCGGTCTTGCCGGTGCCGATGGCCCAGATGGGCTCGTAGGCGACGACGACCTGCTTGGGGCAGGTGATCTCAAGGCCAGCAAGGCCAGCCTTGACCTGGTTCACGACGTGCTCGACATAGGTGCCAGCCTCGCGGACCTCAAGGGACTCGCCGCAGCAGAAGACGGGAACAAGACCGGCGGCAACGAGAGCCTTAGCCTTCTTGTTCTGGTCCTCGTCGGTCTCGTGGAAGTAGTCACGACGCTCGGAGTGGCCAATGATGCAGTAGGTGCAGCCAGCGGACTTGAGCATGTCGCAAGAAGACTCACCGGTGAAGGCACCCTTGGCCTCCCAGTACACGTTCTGTGCACCGAGGGCGATGGGGGCAGCCTGAATGCGGTCATGAACCGTGGTGATGTCGATGGTCGGAGGGCAGACGAGCACCTCGACGCCGGCCGGAACCTCGGGCAGAGCCTGAGCCAGCTCGTCGGCGAGCTTGGCGGCCTCGGCGACGTCGTTGTTCATCTTCCAGTTACCAGCGATAAGAAGGGTGCGATTAGGCATCGAGAAGCGCCTCCACTCCGGGCAGGGCCTTACCCTCGACGAGCTCCATGGAAGCGCCACCACCGGTGGAGATCCAGCTCATCTTGTCGGCCAGGTTGAACTTGTTGACAGCTGCGACGGAGTCGCCACCGCCGATGATCGAGGTGCAGTCGGCCTCGGCGACAGCCTCGGCGATAGCCTGGGTGCCGTGAGCGAAGTTGTCAAACTCGAAGACGCCCATGGGGCCGTTCCAGAACACGGTCTTGGCGCCCTTGACGGCCTCGGCGTAAAGCTCCTCGGTCTTGGGGCCGATGTCCATACCCTCACGATCGTCGGGGATAGCGTCGGAAGCGACAACCTCGGGGACAGCGTCCTCGCCAAAGTGATCGGCAACGCGGTTGTCGATGGGGAGCAGGATCTTGACGCCCTTCTCCTCGGCCTTCTTGAGCATCTCGCCGGCGCGCTCGACCCAGTCCTCTTCCTTGAGGGACTGACCAACGGTCAGGCCCTGAGCCAGGAAGAAGGTGTAGGCCATGCCGCCACCGATGATCAGGGTGTCAGCGGAGTCGATGAGGTGATCGAGAACGCCGATCTTGGAGGAAACCTTGGAACCGCCGACGATGGCGACGAAGGGACGCTCGGGCTCGGCGAAGATGCCGGTCAGCGTGTCGACCTCCTTCTCGAGCAGGAAGCCAGCGACGGCAGGCAGGTAAGCGGCGGGGCCCACGACGGAACCCTGGGCGCGGTGAGCGGTACCGAAAGCATCGAGAACGAAGACGTCGCCATAGGAAGCGAGCTTCTTGGCGATCTCGGGATCGTTCTTCTTCTCACGCTTGTCAAAACGGACGTTCTCGAGAACGAGGACCTTACCCGGCTCGACGGCGGCGACAGCCTCAGCAGCCTTCTCGCCGTAGGTGTCAGCGACAAAGGCAACGTCGAGACCAGAGAGCTCGGCGAGCTTCTTGGCGACGGGCTCGAGGGACAGCTCGGGCTGGAAGCCGGTGCCCTCGGGACGGCCGAGGTGGCTCATGAGGATGACACGAGCGTTGTGCTCAACGAGGTAGTTGATGGTGGGCAGGGCAGCCTTGATACGGGTGGTGTCGCCAACGACGCCATCCTTGATAGGCACGTTAAAGTCAACGCGGACGAGAACGCGCTTTCCGTCGACATCGATGTCGCGGACGGTCTTCTTGGTAAAGGCCATGTTTGCTTCTACCTTTCGTACGTGTCTGCCTCCCATTACGGCAGACGATTTCTTATAAAAAGGGCGCGACCCTAGGGTGTAAGCCCTATAAGGCCGCGCCCTTCTTTAGACGCTCAACGAGCTATTCGCTAAAAGCTAAATTAAGCAACGAACTTCTCGAAGTACTTGATGGTGCGGACCATCTGAGAGGTGTAGGAGTTCTCGTTGTCGTACCAAGAGGTGACCTGAACGAGGGTCTGGCCGTTGCCGAGGTCAGAGCACATGGTCTGAGTGGCGTCGAAGATGGAGCCGTGGGTCTCGCCGACGATGTCGCGGGAGACGATCTGGTCCTCGTTGTAGGCGAAGGTCTCGGGGATGGTCTCGGCGTAGGCCTTCATGGCAGCGTTGACCTCGTCGACGGTGACCTTCTTGTCAACGACGGCGTAGAGGTTGGTCAGCGAGCCGGTCGGCGTCGGGACGCGCTGGGCGGCACCGATGAGCTTGCCGTTGAGCTCGGGGAGAACCAGGCCGATGGCCTTGGCAGCGCCCGTGGTGTTCGGGACGATGTTCTCGGAGCAGGCGCGGGAGCGACGGAAGTTGCCCTTGCGCTGCGGGCCGTCGAGCGGCATCTGGTCGCCGGTGAAGGCGTGGATGGTGGTCATGATGCCGGACACGATGGGAGCGAAGTCGTTCAGACCCTTGGCCATCGGGGCGAGGCAGTTGGTGGTGCAGGAAGCAGCGGAGATGATGTTGTCCTCAGCGGTCAGCGTCTCATGGTTGACGTTGTACACGATGGTGGGCAGATCGCTGCCGGCCGGAGCGGAGATGACGACCTTCTTGGCGCCAGCGTTGATGTGGGCCTGAGCCTTAGCCTTGCTGGTGTAGAAGCCGGTGCACTCGAGAACGACGTCGACGTCAAGGTCGCCCCAAGGCAGGTTGTTAGCGTCGGCCTCCTTGTAGATCTTGATCTCCTTGCCGTCAACGGTGATGGAATCCTCGCCAGCAACGACCTCGTGATCGCGAGCGTAGTTGCCCTGCGTGGAGTCGTACTTCAGCAGGTAAGCGAGCATATCGGGAGAGGTGAGGTCGTTGATAGCGACGATCTCGGAGCCCTCATGACCGAACATCTGACGGAAAGCCAGACGACCGATGCGACCGAAGCCGTTAATAGCAACCTTTACTGCCATTGTGTCTCCTTTCGTAAGGCCCCCGCGAGCTACAGCGCCCGCCGTTGAGGCCCACAAACTAACCACTCGCCTAATATACCTTTTTTTTGACTTGAATTTCACGAGAATGCTCGAAATTGAAAATCAAATTTACGTTAAAACGTTTTAAAGAATAAAATAGCAGCTAAATCCGTATATAAGTCGATACTTTAACCTACCTTTTTGCTTCAATGAGCTTTTCAAGCCTCAAAACGCGATGGTACAGGGCAGACTTCGACAAGGGAGGGTCAGCCATCTCCCCCAAATCACGCAGCGACAGATCGGGATAGCGCTCGCGCAGGTCGCAAAAGACCGCCAAGGCATCCGGAAGCGCATCGCGAAGGCCACGCTGCTCGAGCTCATCGATAAGCGCAAGCTGATGTTGGGCAGCACCGGCGCTTCTGGTCTGGTTGGCGAGCTCGGCGTTCACGCGACGGTTCACATCGTTCTTAACCAACTTGACCGCGCGCGCCTCCTCAATCTCGGCAACGCTGCGCTTGGCACCAATCAGCTTTAATAGATGCTCGATTTCCTCGGCGCTCTTAATGTACACGGCATATGACCCCCGCCGTGCATTAACACGAGCATGGACCCCAATCTGCTCCAACAGATCGCAAAGTTCCTTGGCATATTGCTCGCCCTGCACAGCAATCTCCAAATGAAAATCGCCGCGTGGATCGGCCACGAAGCCGCCCGCGATGAGCGCGCCGCGGATATAGGCAAGTCTACAGCAAGGACGGGCGACAATGTGACGCGGCACACCTGCGACGAGCCCTCCCCTACGGTCGAGAATGCCCAGCAGCACCAGAGCCTTATCCAAATCGGGCTGATCAGGCAAGGTGATGAGGTAGTTTCGAACCTTATGCAAGACAGATTTGCGGACGGTGAACTCCGTTTTGAGCTTAAGGATACGATGCGTCAGCGTGATCATCGTGCGCGCGACGGCTCCCGTCTCAGTCGCAACCGTCAAACGATACCGCCCAGAGCCGGTAAGCGAGAGCGTACCACTCACACGCGTGAGGGCGGCAAGCGTCGACAAGTCGCAGTATTCACATTCGGGTTCGCAGCGCGCAAGCTCGTCGCGCACCTCAGCGGTAAACGACATGCAGGCCTATGCCTTCGTGTTGGCGCGCGACAGGTCGCGGTGGGAGATGCTCACATGATACTGAGCGCCTTCCAGGTAACGGGCCGTGGCCTCGGCAATGGCAACGCTGCGGTGCTGGCCGCCCGTGCAGCCGATGGCGATAGAAAGCTGCGGCTTACCCTCCGCGATATAGCCCGGCATCACCGTATCGAGCAGCTGTGTCCAAGCCTTCCAAAACTCCTGCGTCTTGGGATGGTCCAGAACAAAATCGGAGACCTTTTTATCGAGACCGGTCATCGTGCGCATCTCGGGATCGTAGAACGGATTAGGCAGGAAGCGGACGTCGATCATAATGTCCGCCTCGACGGGCATGCCGTGCTTAAAGCCAAACGAGAACACGTGGACGTCCATGAGCTGCTGGTCGGACAGCTCGGAAAATGCCATACGTAGCTTGTTGCGCAGCGCAGAGGTGCGCAGACGGCTCGTGTCGATAATCATATCGGCTCGGTCGCGCACGCCCTGCAGCTGAAGGCGCTCGCGCTGAATGGCATCGGCCGTAGTCTCCCCCGGCTTGGCAATGGGATGACGGCGGCGATTTTCGCTGTAGCGACGAATCAGCACCTCGTCAGACGCCTCCAGGAACACAATGTCGCAGCTCATCTCGCGCTCCTCGAGTGCGGCAACGGCATCGAGCAGCTCGTCAAACAGTCCCTGGCTACGCAAATCGCAGGTGACGGCAAGATGCCTGCCCACGCCCGTATTGATGCCGACGAGCTCGGCAAGCTGGGCGATGAGACGCGGAGGCAGGTTATCGATGCAAAAATAGCCCATGTCCTCGAACACGTGCATGGCCTGTGTGCGGCCCGATCCGGACATTCCGGTGATGATGACGATATCGGGTATGCGCTCCGAGCGCTCCGCCGCATCCATGGCATCTCCCTTTTGCATGTGCTGCCTCCCGAAAACAAGCGCGGGACCCAGCAACCCGGATCCCGCGCGGTCAATTGCCTATATTGAGTATACCGCCCCGAGCGGATACGAGGCCTGTCTTACGCCTCAAGCGCAGCCTTGAACCAACTCGTAATACTCGTGGGGTGCGTGATGGCGGTGCCGACGACAACGGCCCAGGCGCCAGCATCGATCGCGGCGCGAGCCTCCTCGGGCGTGTGCACGCGGCCCTCGCAGATGATGGGAAGACCGGGGAATTCCTCGGTCGCCTGACGCAGGAGCGGCAGATCGGGGCCATCGGCCATGGTACAGTCGATGGCGGCGACGCCGTGAGAAAGCGTGGTGGATACCAGGTCGAAGCCCATATCAACCGCACGGCGAATGTCCTCGATGGTGGCGCAATCCGCCATCAGGAGCACACCCTCCTCGTGCAGCGGGCGGAAGGTATCCTCGACCGTCTTGCCATCGGGGCGCGGACGATCGGTGGCGTCGATCGCCACGATATCGGCACCGGCAGCAACGCAGGCGCGAGCGTGACGCAGCGTCGGCGTGATGTAAACGCCCTCGTGCCCATCCTTCCACAGGCCGATGACGGGAACCTCACAGCGACCCTTAATGGCGGCAATGTCGGCAAGGCCCTGGCAGCGAATGGCGGCGGCGCCGCCGAGCTCGCAAGCACGCGACATTTGAGCCATGGTCTCGGGCGTACGAAGCGGCTCGCCCATATACGCCTGAACGCTCACGACGAGCTTGCCCTTCAGGGACTGGATCAAAGGATCAACGGTCATGTTCGACTCAACCTTTCTCAAAACAGCCTTCTGAGACACCGCACCTTGACGTTCAAACCGTCGCTCGC
>USIL01000051.1:0-7725 GCA_900554655.1 uncultured Collinsella sp. | reverse complement strand
ACGTGTTGTTGTTCAGGTCGCCGATCGTAGAACTGGAACCGTCGGAAAGACCCATGGTGTTGGGACCCTTGGGATCCTTGCCGGCATCGACGCGCTCCATCATTTCCTTGAGCTCGTCCTCGTAGACAAAGACGTAGCTCACACCGTCGATCATGGTGCTGTCGTCGGCGTACGAGGGCAGGTTGGCCGAGTAGATACCGTCGACATCCATACCGCGCATGGCGTTGACCGTAGCCACGATATCCTGAACGCTCATATCGGTTACAAGCATATCGGACAGCGAATTAACCAGGCCAAAGATCTTCGTGGCATCGAAGTTATTGAGAATCTGGTTGGCAAGGGCGCCAAGCACCTGACGCTGGTGGCGCATGCGCGTGTAATCGCCGTCGGCATAGGTGTAGCGGCAGCGGGCATAGGTAAGGGCGGTGGCACCGTCCATATGCTGCTGGCCAGCGGTAATCTTAATATCCAGGTGCTCGGGGTCGTCAACATCATCGGTTGCGTTAATGTCGATACCGCCAACCGAATCAATCAGCGCCTGCATACCGTCGAAGCTGACCTCGGCATAGTGGGAAATCTGAACACCGCACAGCTCGTTGACCGCCTCGACCATGGCCTCGGCGCCGCCAACGGTATGGCAGGCGTTGATCTTCATGGTCTCGCCCTTGTACTCGACCTTGGTGTCGCGCGGAACGGAAATGAGCGTCGCCTGCTTTTGCGTGGGGTCGATGCGTGCCAGGATAATCGAGTCGGCACGGTACGTATCCTCGCCCGGACGGCCGTCGGTGCCAAGAAGCAGCACGTAGAACGGATCCTTTGCCTCATCGGTGTCAACCAGAACCCGACGCAGATTGTCGGTAATGACATTAGAATCGCCGAGCTTGCCCATAATGGTGGCAAACCACAGGCCGGCAGCGGTAGTGGCACTCAGCAGCACGCCAAGCACGACAATGAGCGCGACGTGACGAATCGTGTGGCTACGACGACGTTGACGAGCGCGCTCGGAATAGCGAGCCACGTTATCGCGACTGTAGATCTTGGCCTGCGCACCAGTTGAGGGTCTTCGGGCGGTGGTATCCGCGAGGGGCTTTTTATTAAACATAGGCAACCTGTATTAGTAGATGACGGGATCGGGGACGGTAGCATGCTCGACATGCGCGCCGAGCGCCCGCAGCTTTTCGACAAACTGCTCGTAGCCGCGCTTGATGTGATGAATAGCCGAAACCTCGGTCGTCCCGTCAGCGATCAAGCCCGCTACGACGAGGGCCGCTCCGCCACGCAGATCGGGCGAGGTAACCTGTGCACCCGAGAAGCCCTTGACGCCATGAATCATGGCATGATGGCTCTCGATACGAATGTCGGCACCCATGCGCACCAGCTCAGAGGCAAACATAAAGCGATTCTCGAAGATGTTCTCGGTAATAACGGAACTGCCGTCGGCAAGGGCGGAGAGTACCATAATCTGCGCCTGCATGTCCGTCGGGAAGCCGGGAAACGGAAGCGTTTGGATGTCGACCGGCTTGATACGCTCGACACGGTTCACATGGACGCCATCCTCGACGCGCTCGCAGTCGATACCCATGAGCTCCATCTTCTTGAGCACCATGCCCAAGTGAATGGGGCGAAAGCCCGTGATATCGACACCGCGATCGTCGGCCATCAACGCACCGGCAACGATAAAGGTACCGGCCTCGATGCGGTCGCCCACCACGCGATGGGTAACAGGATGCAGCTCTTCCACGCCCTCGATGGTCACGACAGGCGTACCGGCGCCAACAATCTTGGCGCCCATCTCGTTGAGCATGTTGGCGAGATCGACGATCTCGGGCTCGCGGGCGGCATTGTCGATAACCGTGGTGCCCTGCGCGCGCACGGATGCCATAATGAGGTTCTCGGTCGCACCGACACTGGCGAACTCGAGCGTGACGGTGGTACCGCGCAGACCTTGGGGCGCATTAGCGTTGATGTAACCGTGGGCGGTATCGAACTCAACGCCCAGGGCCTCAAGACCAAGAATGTGCATATCGATCTTGCGAGCACCCAGGTTGCAGCCGCCCGGCATGGCGATCTTGGCGCGATGGAAGCGACCCAGCAGGGGTCCCATCACGGCGGTGGAAGCACGCATCTTGGCAACGAGCTCGTAGGGGGCCTCCCAAGAATCGACCTGAGAGGTATCAATCTCGAGCGTGTGCTCGTCGAGAACATCGATCGTAGCGCCCATGCCCTTGAGCACCTTGCCCATCACGTGAACATCGGAAATATCGGGCACGTTCTGCAGCGTCGTCTTGCCCGGCGCCAGAAGCGTTGCCGCCATGAGTTTGAGCGCGGAGTTCTTGGCACCCGAGACGGGCACGGAGCCTCCGATGGCGTGGCCACCCTCAACGCGGATAATATCCAAGGTCTACCCTTTCAAAAAGCATGCCCGGGGTGGCTGGGCCATCCCGGGCATGATGTGTTCGCAAATGGTCGAACGCTAAATCGTTTGACTATTGGGCAAGCTTGAGCTTACACCATGCGATTTCATTATAGAGGTAGGCGCGGCGTGCATCATCCTCCGACAAATTACCCAGCTTCTCTTCAAAACCTTGAATATCAGCTTTAAGCTTGTCGGCATCGACGGTCGCCAAATCGCAAGCGCGCTCGGCGAGAACGGTCACGACATCGTCCGCAACCTGGGCATAGCCGCCGGCCACGGCAAACGTGTGGTCGACAGTGCCCATGGCCTTATCGGAAACGCGAACGTAACCGCGGTCGATCGTGCAGATCTCACTGGAGTGAGCAGGCAGAACGCCAAACTCGCCATCCGTGGACGGAATCGACACAAACGCAGCGTCGCCCTCATAGGCGCAGCTCACGGGGCACACGATGCGGATACGCATAACCTACTTCTCCCCCATCTTGCGGGCGCGCTCGCGCACGTCCTCAATCGTGGAAGCATAGCGGAAAGCCTGCTCGGGCAGGTCATCGGCCTTGCCGTCGACAATCTCGGCGAAAGAGCGGACGGTATCCTCGACGCGGACGTAGACACCGGGGTTGCCGGTGAACTTCTCCGCGACGTGGAAGGACTGCGAGAGGAACTGCTGAATCTTACGGGCACGGTTGACCGTAAGGCGCTGCTCCTCGGACAGCTCGTCCATACCCAGAATGGCGATGATGTCCTGAAGGTCGGAGTACTCCTGCAGGAGCTCCTGGACCTTGACGGCGACACGGTAGTGCTCCTCGCCGACGATCGAGGGATCGAGAGCGTCGGAGGAAGATGCGAGCGGATCGATAGCCGGGAACAGGCCGAGCGACGAAATGCTACGCGAAAGAACCGTGGTGGCGTCGAGGTGCGTAAACGTCGTGGCAGGCGCCGGGTCGGTCAGGTCGTCTGCGGGGACGTAGACAGCCTGGACGGAGGTAATGGAGCCCGTCTTGGTCGAGGTAATACGCTCCTGGAGGTCGCCCATCTCGGTTGCCAGCGTGGGCTGGTAACCAACGGCGGACGGCATACGGCCCAGCAGCGCGGAAACCTCGGAACCTGCCTGGGAGAAGCGGAAGATGTTGTCGATGAACAGCAGAACGTCCTGGCCGCAGTCGCGGAAGTACTCAGCGGTGGTAAGGCCGGCCAGACCGATGCGCAGACGCGCTCCGGGCGGCTCGTTCATCTGGCCATAGACCAAGCAGGTCTTGTCGATAACGCCAGACTCGCTCATCTCGAGGAACAGGTCGGTGCCCTCGCGGGTACGCTCGCCGACGCCGGTGAACACCGAGGTGCCACCGTGCTCCTGGGCGAGGTTGTTGATGAGCTCCTGAATCAGAACGGTCTTGCCGACGCCGGCGCCGCCGAACAGGCCTGTCTTGCCGCCACGGATGTAGGGCTCGAGCAGGTCGACAGCCTTAATGCCGGTCTCGAAGATCTCGGTCTTGGTGGTGAGCTCGTCGAAACGGGGCGCTGCATGATGGATGGGGTAGAACTCCTCCACCTCGGGCATGGGCTTGCCGTCGACGGGCTTGCCCATGACGTTCCAAATACGGCCGAGCGTCTTGGGGCCAACGGGCATCTTCATGGGCTCACCGGTATCGGTGGCGATGAGGCCGCGCTGCAGGCCGTCGGTCGAGGACATGGCGACCGTGCGGACGACGCCGCCCGGAAGCTGGCTCTCGACCTCGAGGATCGTGCTCAGATGACCGATCGGGGTCTCGGACTCGACCGTGAGCGCGTTGTAGATCGGGGGCACCGCACCGTCAAACTTGACGTCGACGACAGGACCGATGATTCGCACGATGCGACCATCACCGGCAGTCGTCTTCTTGGTGGCTTCCTCGACCGCAAGCTTTACGGTGTTATTAGCCATTACTGTTCCTCCAATGCTGAGGCTCCGCCGACGATCTCGTTAATCTCGGTCGTGATCGAAGCCTGGCGCACGCGACTATACGTGCGGGTAAGGGTCGAGATGATCGCGGTGGCGTTTTCCGTCGCGGAGTGCATGGCCTTGCGGCGTGCACCCTGCTCGGCAGCCGCCGAATCGATCAGGGCCTGGTAGATGACCGTCAGGATATAAGACGGCACAAGCTTGCCGAGAACATGCTCGGGAGAGGGCACGAACTCGAACGTGGACGAGATGCGCTTAGGGGCGTCGGTCTCGTTCTTACGCGGACCGTGGGCCATAGCGATCATCTCGGGGTCGAGCGGCAACAGATGCTCGACGCGAAGCTCCTGATCCACGCGGTTCTTGGCGTGGTGGTAGACAAGCTCGACACGGTCAAGCTCACCGGCACGATACGCATCGCAGATATGAGAGGAGATCATGCGGGCCTGATTGAAATCGGGCTCAGAGGAGTTGCCCTCAAAGTGCATGACGACGTTTGCGCGGTCACGGAAATACGTGGCCGGTTTGCGCCCACACGCGATGATCTCGCACTCGATGCCGTCGTTCGCCCAAGAAGCGGCGAGCTTTTCGGCCGTACGCTCCACCGTCGTATTGAAACCGCCGGCAAGGCCGCGGTCCGAGGCAATAACGACAATCAGGCCATGCTTGACGCTCTCATGCTTCTGCAGCATGGGATCGGTGCCCGAACAGGAGGCGTCGCCGGCGACCGTCAACATGACGTCGGTCAGCGCCTCCTTATAGGGCTCGGCCTGCTTGGAGCGATCAAGGGCACGACGGATCTTGGCCGTAGAGACCATCTCCATCGTGCGCGTGATCTGCTTGGTCGTGGTAACCGAGGAGATTCGCTTCTTAATGTCGCGAAGGTTGGCCATGGGGCTTAGTTCTCCTCTGATCCAGAAACATCCGAATGGTGCTTGGCCATGAACTGCTGCTTGAAGTCGCCGATGACGCGCAAGAGCTCAGCCTTGGTGTCATCATCGATCTTCTTGGCGCGAACCTTGTCGAGCAGCGAGCCAAAGCCATTGTCCATGTACTCGATGAGCTCGGCACGGAAAGGCAGCACGTCGGCAATCTCCAGGTCATCCAGGAAGCCCTCGTTGCCAGCGAACAGCGTAACGATCTGCTCGCCAACCTCAAACGGCTTGTAACGCGGCTGCTTCAGGAGCTCGGTCATGCGGGCACCATGGGTCAGCTGCTTCTGAGTAGCCTCGTCGAGGTCGGAGCCGAACTGCGTAAAGCCGGCGATCTCCGGGTACGAAGCGAGGTCCAGACGGAGGTTAACGGCGACCTGCTTCATAGCCTTGGTCTGCGCGTCGCCACCAACGCGGGACACGGAGATGCCCACGTCGACTGCCGGGCGCTGGCCCTGGAAGAAGAGCTCGGACTGCAGGTAGATCTGACCATCGGTAATGGAAATGACGTTGGTCGGAATGTAGGCCGAGACGTCGCCGTCCTGGGTCTCGATGATCGGAAGAGCCGTCATGGAGCCATAACCGTTCTTCTTGGACATCTTGACTGCACGCTCGAGCAGACGAGAGTGCAGGTAGAAGATGTCGCCAGGATAGGCCTCGCGTCCAGGCGGACGATGCAGCGTCAGCGACATCTGACGGTAGGCCACAGCCTGCTTGGACAAGTCGTCGTACACGATGAGGGCGTGCTTGCCGTTGTTGCGGTAATATTCGGCCATGGTGCAACCGGAGTAGGCCGCGATGTACTGCAACGGGGCCGGCTCGGAAGCGGTAGCCGAAATGATGGTGGTGTACTCCATGGCACCATGCTTGCGCAGGGTGTCGGCCACGAGCGCGACAGTGGAGCGTTTCTGCCCGATAGCCACATAGAAGCAGTGCACGTCGGAATTCTTCTGGGCAAGGATGGCGTCGATGCAGATGGCGGTCTTGCCGGTCTGACGGTCGCCGATGACCAGTTCGCGCTGCCCGCGGCCGATGGGGGTCATGGCGTCGATGGCCTTGATCCCGGTAACCATGGGTTCGTGCACGCTCTTACGGGCGATGATGCCGGGAGCTTTCACTTCCACGGCGCTGAATTCGGTGGCTTCAACCGGTCCGAGACCGTCGACGGGCATACCGAGGGGGTTCAGAACGCGCCCCATGACGGCATCGCCGATCGGCACGGAGAAGATGCGGCCGGTACGTTTGACCGGATCGCCTTCTTTAATGCCGGTATCTTCACCAAGCAGGGCTACACCCACGTTGTCTTCTTCCAGGTTGAGCACCATGCCCAACAGTCCGCCGGGGAACTCGAGAAGCTCCATGGACATGGCGTTCTGCACGCCATATACACGGGCGATCCCGTCCCCTACGGAAAGCACTGTGCCGGTTTCGGTGGCATCGACACGCTGCTCGTAGTTCTGGATCTGCTCTTTGATGATCTTGCTGATCTCGCCTGCATTGATATGCATGATCCTATTCACCCCTCTTGATGATGTCTCTGAGGATAGCCAATTGAGCTCGAAGGCTCGCATCCAGCACGTTGTCCCCCACCTGAAGGACGACCCCGCCGAGGATGGAGGGATCCACTTCGAACTTCAGCGCGATCTGTTTGCTGGTTTGCTTTTCGAGTCTGGCAAGGATGCCAGCCTGCTGCTCTTTGCTGAGGCTTACGGCAGTCAGGAGCTTGCCGCGAACAACGCCCCAAGCCTCATCAAGGAGCTTGCCGAACGCTTCGGCAATCTCTTCAAAAAGAGGGAGACGTTCCTTTTCTGCCAGCAACGAGCAGAAATTTTTTATCATGGGGTCAACGTCAAGCTTGTCGAGAACCTGTGACAGGACCTTCTGCTTTTCGGCGACGCTGATGACGGGGATGTGGAAGAGCCGCACCAGCTCAGGGGAGTCTTCAAGAACCCCTTCAAGAGCGGACAGATTTTCCCCGTACTGCTCCAGCTTGGCCATGCCTTCCTGCTGCCCCAAGGCGAAAAGCGCCTTGGCGTACCGCTGTGCCACGATGTCGCCGTTCAATTGAGCACCACCTTTTTCAGCGCGTTGTCGATGAGCTTGACATGCTTCTTCATATCAAGCTTCTCCTTCAGGGTAGCCTCCACAGCCTGCACGATTTCGTCGGCCATCTGGCTCCGCAATTCCTCAATGGCTTTCTTCGTTTCGCTGTCGGCAGCGCGGTGCGCGGCGTTGCGAATCTTTTCCGCCTCTTCGAGGGCATCGGCGACAAGCGCCTCACGGATGGCTTCGCCACGGGCCCGGCTGTCTTTGAGGATGGTTTCGCACTCGGCATCAAGGCTGTCGATCTTCTCGATCATGGCGGATGCATCTCCCGCAGTAGGAAGCACTTCCACACTGAGCGTCAGGGATGCTACCCCATTGATCGGAATCGTCTGGTG
>USIL01000050.1:0-7742 GCA_900554655.1 uncultured Collinsella sp. | reverse complement strand
ACGCCATACTTTTTGCAGCAGGCGAACAGCTCGTGGTAGTGCTTAACGCCCTCGGCGAGGGGCTCGGCATCGTCGCCGTTGGGGAAGATGCGGGTCCAGGCGATGGACACACGGATGGCGTTGAGTCCATGCTCGGCAGAAAGGCGGATATCCTCCTCGTAGCGGTTGTAGAAATCACTGGCCGGGTCGGGCAAAAAGCGACCCTGGGCGACAAGGTAATCGTCCCACATGGTCTTACCCTTGCCTGCCACCTTCGTGGAACCTTCCGTTTGGTACGCGGCGGTTGCGGCGCCCCAAACAAAGCCCTTCGGCAGCTGCTGTACGCGGTTTAGCAAAGACATATGCATACACCCTCTCGTCTCGCTGTTCGATATTGTGCGTTTGCGCTCAGGAGGCTCCCTGGTTAGCGTTCAGCGGTGAAAAAGCCCGATAAACACTATCTTAAAATGATTAGAACCAAAATGAGCACGTGAACATTTGACAATGAGCACGTTAACATCCGGCTGGGATGTATAGAAACAAAACAACTTCAAACAGCCGCGAACGGTTGTATTTGTTCGGTAAGCGGTTTTGATTGACAGAAGTTTTCATGTTGTGGTATATGGCTCGGGTATCATGAGCACGTTATCGATGTATGTACGATGCGCCATGGGCGCGGGGAATAGTTGGGAAGCAGGTTAGCGTGGAAGGCATGGCTCAGCAGACAAGGAATGGTCATTCGGCGAGCGCGGCAGAGGTTGCGGCGCTCGCTGGCGTGAGCCGCCAGACTGTGTCTCGCGTGGTCAACGGTATGCCCAACGTGACGGAAAAGACGCGCAAGCGTGTGCTGGCCGCCATGGAAGAGCTGGGCTTTCGTCCCAATTTTGCTGGAGCGGCGTTGCGCGGCGGGTCGTATCGTTCTATTGGCCTGTGCATGTACAACATCACACGTGTCGGTAACCTGGCGACGCTCGAGGGTATCATGCAAGCGGCGCGCGAGCACGATTTTGCCGTCACTATGATCGAGATGGGCGGCGACAAGCCCTATACACTTGCCGATGCCTCGCGCCGCATGGTCGAGCGACCCGTCGACGGCATGATTCTCAACATGAACCGCATGGCTCCCGATTTTGAGGAGTTTGTTCCCCAGCCGGGAGTGCGAACGGTCATCCTGTCCATGTATGCGCATCCGCGCTGCACGACGATCGACTCCGACCAGTATGGTTCGTGCGAGCTGTTGACCAATTATCTGCTGGAACATGGTCACTCGAATATGCGGTTTGTGGCGGGTCCGGAAAACTCGATTTCCTCGCGTTTTCGTGAGGCCGGTTGGCGCGATACGCTGGGTCGTGCTCATGTCGATGCCGCTCCGATGCTGCGTGGCGATTGGAGTGCGGACAGTGGGTACGCCATGGGCGAGCGGATTGCGGCCGAGGTGCTTGCCGGCGGGTCGCAGGCGCCGACTGCCGTGCTTGCGGCAAATGACCAGATGGCGCTGGGCGTTATCGCCGCGCTCGAGAACGCGGGCCTGTCCGTGCCCGACGACGTGAGCGTGGTTGGTATCGACGACGCACTCGAGGGACTTGTTCCTCACAATCGACTGACGACGCTGCGATTTGATTTGCGCGCTGTCGGTAAGCTTGCGTTTGAGGCGGCGATTGGAGAGAGCTCGTCTATCGAGGCGATTCATGTGCCGAGTACGCTGGTCGAACGCTCGACTGTTAGGGACATACGGGGTTAGGTCCTACTCCGTTTGTCTCGATTTGTAACAGGTAGACGGTCAAAAGCGGGCTACGTGTTACAGATTTAGATTCTTCGGAAAGAGCAATCCTGTTCGTCTCAATCTGTAACAGCTAGGACCAAAAAACTCGGCTAGATGTTACAGATCGAGACAAACGGCTTCCGACCTGCACAAAAAGGCCGGGGGGCGGCGCGCCGTGTGACGTGCCGCCCCCGGCTGAGAAATGGGGACAGGTTATGTGGGCAGGCGACCCCGCCAGCCGCTAGTCCAGACGACGGGTCTGCGCCACGTGCTTATACCAGTATGCGCTTGCCTTGGGCGTGCGCTTCTGGGTTTCAAAGTCAACGTAGAAGAAGCCATAGCGCTTGTTGTAGCCATTGGTCCAGGAAAACTGATCCTGCAGGCTCCACAGGAAGTAGCCGCCCACGTTGACGCCCACCTCCATGGCCTTGAGCAACCAGCGCAGGTGCTGCTCGATGTAGTCGATGCGCGGCTGATCGTCCACAAAACCGTCCTTGTAGGGGTCCTTGTAGCCCATGCCGTTCTCGGTGATGAAGATCTGCTTGTAGTTGGGGTAGCGCTGCTTAATGTAGACGAGCAGATCGAACAGGCCCTCGGGATAGATGATCCAGTCCCAGTCGGTGGTGGGGACGCCGGGCTTGTTCACATGCTCGCCAATGCCCTTAACGCGCCAGCGGCCAGTGCCCTTCTCGCCCGTACCGTTGTGGTGCAGGTCGTTCTCGCCATCGTAGGCCTTCAAGAAGCGGCACTGGTAGTTGTTAACGCCCAGGTAGTCGTTGTAGAGCGCGGCCTCGCGCATGATTTCCAGATCCTCGTCTAGGATCTCGATGGTGCCGCCCGAGACGGCAGCCAAGCGGTTGGCGCACTCGAGGGTGTCGGGCGCGTAGTCGCCGCGGAAGGTGGCGTCGAGCAAGAACTGGTTCTGCAGCACGTGCTCGTTGTTGGCGGCTTTGATGTCGGCGGGGTCGTTCTCGTTGAGCGGATACTTAAACTCCAGCGACTGGATGACGCCGATCTTGCCCTTAAAACCGCCGTTGTGGAAGGCAAGCACAGCCTTGGCGTGGGCGAGCATCATGTTGTGCTCGCACTGGAAAGCCTCGGCCAGATGCGCCTTGACGCCACCGGGGAAGGTGCCCTCGATGTAGGTGTTGGAGGCATCGGCCCAAATCTCGTTAAAGGTGAACCAGTAGGTCACCTGGTCGGCGTACTCCTTAAAGCAGAAGGTGGCAAAGTCCACAAAGGCATCGATGGTCTCGCGGTTGAGGAAGTCGCCCTTCTCAAAGAGGGCAAGCGGCGTGTCGAAGTGATGCAGCGTGACAAACGGCTCAACGTGGTGCTTGTGGCACTCGGCGAAGAGATCGTGGTAGAACTGCACGCCCTCGGGGTTGATCTCGCCGGTGCCGTTGGGGAAGATGCGGCTCCAGGCAATGGAGAGGCGAATGCCGTTGATGCCGAACTCCTCGCACAGCTCCAGATCGACGGGGTACTGGTTGTAGAAGTCGGAAGCGGGATCGGGGGAAAAGCGCCCCTGGGCCTCCAAGAAGTCGTCCCAGGCGACTTTGCCCTTACCGTGGGTGCGGGTCTCGCCCTCTACCTGGTAAGCAGCAGTGGCGCCGCCAAAGACAAAGCCCTCGGGAAACTGCGCAGGCGGGTTGGTTACGCTAGCAGGGTTAACGGACATGATGATCCAATCGTCTAAATCGAAGGGCCAGCCGGTCTTGGATGGTCGGCTGGCCCTGAGCGTTACTTACTTCGAGAGTTGCTCGCTTACGAAGGCGAGAGACTTATCGCCGTTCTGGGAAAGCTCGATGTACTGCTTACCGCGGCAGGCGACGCACTTGTTGCCCACGCGCTCGCAGTCCTTCTGCAGGTCGGCTAGGTAGCTTGCGGCCTGCGGGGCCAGGACGACCAGATCGAAGTCGGGGAGCATGTCCACGTGGTTGCCATAGGCCTCGGCAGCGGTCTCAAGATCGATGCCGCGCTCCTTGGCGGCCTTGGCCAGCGCGTTGGCGAGCAGGCCCGAGGTACCGCCACCCTGGCAGAGCACGAGTACGCGCTTGCCGTTGAGGTCGCTGGCGGTCGTTGCCTCAGTGGCGACAGCGGCGGGAGCGGCGGGAGCGGCGGGGGCGTCGGCCTTCACGGCCTCGGCAGCAGCGCCGGCGGCAACGCTCTTGGCATCGGCCTTGCCCTGGAAGGCATCGTTGAGCTTGGCGGCCTTCTCGGCGTTCTTGGCGGCGAGCTCCTCCTGGGAAATCTCGGCCTCCTCGGCGCACTTCTGGGCGTCGTAGGCACGGAAGAACGGGTAGTACAGAACGAAGTCGACGACCAGGATAAGGGCGAGCATCACAAAGGCGAGCGGCTGGAAGCCCAGGCCCATGATGGTGCCGATGGGGCCGGGGACAGTCCAGGGCAGGGTGTACATAAAGCCGTTCATGCCCAAGAAGTCGATAAAGATCTTGAGGATCCAGATGTTGGCGATCGGGGCAAAGACAAACGGGACAAAGAAGACGGGGTTGAGCACGATGGGCGCGGCGAACAGCAGCGGCTCGTTGACGGCAAAGCAGACGGGGACGATGGCGGCCTTACCGACGGCGCGCATCTCCTGAGACTTGGCCAGGAAGCAGAACATAAAGACCAGGACGAGCGTGGCGCCGGTGCCGCCCATGCAGACGACGAAGTACTGGGCACCCTGGGTCAGGACAGCGGAAGCGTGCTGGCCAGCCTGGAACGCAGCCAGGTTGTCGGTCATGTTGGCAACGAGAGCGGCGGCGATGGCGGGCTCGACGATCGAGGGGCCGTGGACGCCCACGAACCAGAACAGGCTCATGGCGCCGTAGATCACAGCGAGGCCGATATAGCCGTCGGCGGCGGTGAACAGGGGCTGGAACACCTGGATGACGCCCTGGGCAAAGCAGAAGCCAAAAGCAGCGCGGAAGACGATGTCAAAAACCCAAAAGACGGTGATGCAGACGGAGAAGGGGATGATGTCCTTAAAGGTCTGCGAGATGTTGGGCGGAACCTGCTCGGGCATCTTGACGGTGATGTTGCGCTTAATGAAGAACTTGTAGATGATGCCGGTCACAAACGCAGCGATGAAGGCGGTCAGCAGGCCCTTGGAACCAAGGTAGGTGGTGTTGAAACCGCTGGCGGCGTCCGTGGCGATGGTGTCGCTCGAAAGGAGCAGAAAGCCGATGATGGCCGCGCACATGCACGAGATGAAGTTGATCTGGTTGTTCTTGGGCAGGTCGCGGTTCTGGGCGTCGGCGAAGTGCTTGGCCGTGGTGGCGGCGCAGGCGATGGCCAGGATGCCCATGGAGTAGTTGTAGCACTTCCACAGAGCGTTGTTGATGTCATCGGGCCAGTAGAAACCCCAGATGTTGGGGACCGAGGCTACCAGGCAGAAGATGGACGAGAAGATGATGATGGGGATGACGGAGATAAAGCCGTCGCGGATCGCCTTGAGGTACTTGTTGCGGGCGATCGCGTTGAAAAAGGGCTGACCCTTTTCGATGATGGCGATGAGTTGCTCCATGCAATGCTCCTAAGAGTCGGTGGGTTAGCAACGATGGTAGCTTTTGACATCTGGTTGCCAAAATGTTGACGTTGCCATTTTACGACACAAAAAAGATGTGAATCGGTGGCCCCTGTGCCTGTAGACCGTCGATTCCATGTGCGTAAACGTTTGAGCCGCCCGGAGGCTCTGTGTTTGCACAATGGCAACGTTAACATTTGATCGACAAAAGCCGTTCGGGGAAGCAAAAATGTCGGTGAACGGTAGGTTTTGGGTGGTGAGCGTATGGTGGGGGAGGCGTTGGATATACTTGAAGGCGTTAAAAATGACTGCGCAAGGTGCCACCAATGGCATCGTTGACATAGAAAGATCGACCTATGGCCGCTGTTAAAAAATCGGTATCCGTCAAAGACGTAGCGCGCCTCGCGGGCGTCTCGGAGCAGACGGTCTCGCGCACCGTGCACGATTCGCCCAGCGTGCGCCCCGAGACCAAGGAACGCGTGCGTGCCGCCATGCGCGAGCTGGGGTATCGCCCCAATTTTGCCGGTCGATCGCTGCGCCGCGGTAAGTTTAAGACCGTCGGCGTCGCCATGTTCAACATTACCGGCACCGGCAATCTCGACCGTATGGAGGGCTTTGCCGCCGCCGCCGATAAGCACGGCTATGCCATCACCCTCACTAAAGTAGACGGGCATCCGTATACCCTCGAGAGCGCATCATCGCGTATGAGCGCGCTGCCGGTAGACGGCATGGTTGTGATCATGAATCGCATGCCGGCGGACTTTGGCACCTTTGAGCCGCTGCCCGGTATGCAGACAGTGCTCGTTACCATGCTGGAGCACCCGCTCTGTTCAACGGTCGATAACGACCAGTTCGATTGCTCGCGCCAGGTGGTCGAGTATTTGCTGGGGAGGGGGCACAAGACTGTGCACTTTATCTCATGCCCCGAGCGCTCGCTTTCGGGCATGCGGCGCGAGGAAGGCTGGCGTGAGACATTGCGTGCGCATGGCATTGAGCCCCCGCAGCTCGTGCGCGGCGACTGGACGGCACAGAGCGGATATGCCGCAGGCCAGGCTCTGGCGGAAGATCCGACCTGTACGGCCATCTATGCCTCCAACGATGCCATGGCATATGGCTGCATCCGTGGGCTCGAGTCGCGCGGGAAGTGCGTGCCCCAGGACGTGAGCGTGGTGGGTGTTGATGACAGCCTGGGCGATATCGTGCCCGATTGTCGCCTGACCACGGTGCGCTTTGACAACAAGCGCGTCGGCATGTGGGCGGTTGACAAGATTGCCGGCGCCGAGGGCGTTGCGCCCGGTGTGGAGCACATGCTGTTTCCGGGCGTGCTCGTCGAGGGCGATACGGTGCGCGATTGGCGCTAGGGCGCGGGTCTGTTTGGGTTTCCGCTAATTGTGTTCGATATTGTTCAGATTGGTTTAAAAACCGTTCACGGACGAAAAGTGACCGTTCATAGCTCGAAATTACGTTTTACGCTGTTCTTTTTTGTTTGAATGTTATTGTTTCTGACATACACAACGCAGCGCGTATGCCCGGACGCGATGCTCTCCATTGGTTCATATGTGAAAGGAACGCAATATGGCAACCAAAGAAGAAATCTCGATGGTTGGATTCGAGATTGTCGCATACGCAGGTGACGCCCAGACCGATCTGCTTGCAGCGCTCGATGCTGCTCGCGAGGGTGACTTTGAGAAGGCCGAACAGCTGCACAAGGATGCCAGCGATGCGCTCATCGGTGCCCACGACACGCAGACCAAGCTGCTTTCGCAGGAGGCCGGCGGTGGCGAGATGGAGATGACCTTCATCATGGCTCACGCTCAGGACACTCTCATGACCACTATGATTCTGGAGAAGCAGGCCCGCTTTACCATCGATGCTTACAAGCGCATCGCCGAGCTCGAGGCCAAGCTCGCCTAACGAGTCCGCACAATCAAGTCCCCTTCCAAAAGCTCTGCCGCTACCCGCGGCAGAGCTTTTTCTGTCCTCCTCCAAGTTGCGGTGAAATAGGGACTGAATAGGGGCCGACGGGCGCAAAACAATCCCTATTCCACCGCAACTCATCCCGAGACAGTCATTGGGGACGTTCTTAAACGACTAGTCGTTGGGGGCAGTCTTGGAGCTTCTGCACGCCCTTCCGTTCGGTTTTTCGATGGGTGGGTATACTTCCATCCGCAATGCAGGCCGGAATGAGGAGGTGTCCAAATGCCGGACAACGGATTGATTCAAAAGACAGATGCGCGCGAGATGGCTCATGGGCGTCCTGTCCAGATAACCGAGCATACGACGGTAACCGAGCTGCAGCCCAGCCTGTCCGATGTCGTGTGCGCAAACAAAAAGCTGCAGATTGGCTTTATCGTTGCGCTCGTGGTACTGGCGCTGTTGTCGGGCTTTGTAGCTCGTCCGCATTTTGCCGATACCAAGACTTGGGACTCCACCATCGAGGTCATCGATCAAAAGAAGGGCAATGTTTTG